>DAIOVK010000113.1:0-8110 GCA_036759045.1 Kapaibacterium sp. (SeqCode)
CGTCTTTGAACATCATTAATTACATCATTTAGTTGACACATTTCTTTTCTTAGATGAATGGTGCTGCTTTCAAGTGCAAGGATTCGGGTAACTTCCTGAGAGAGATTAACAATTTTAGTAGTAGTTTCAAAGATATCTTCAATGATTTCCTGCTGTTCTGTAGCAGTAAGGTCATACGAACGAAGGAGTTCCACTAAGCTTTTAATCAAAGCGGCTGGATTTTTTATATCGTGAATAATAACAGCAAACAAATCGTCTTTTTGCGTTTGAAGTTCTTCGAACTCATGCTGGCTTTTTCTTAATCTATCAACAGTTTCTTTCAAGTCATTGTTTTGGCCCTTTAGTTCTTCTCCCCGATTTTGCATAGCATCAATTTGACCACGAAGAGCAGCAATTTCAGCGCGTAAATTACTGTTTTCAACTGCTAATTTGTTCTGCTGTAATTTTTCTTTTTTAATATTTTCTTCGTCACCCATCACTTGTTCTTTCATTTTTTTATTTAAACTCGTTTTATTAATAATAAAAACTGTGCCAAAAATTAAAGAACCAATAATAAATCCAATGATAATTGATAAAATATCTATTCCCAAGATTGAACTATTGAGAAAATTAAGTGAATCCTTATTAATTGATGAATCTGTTGATGTTTTTGAAAGATTGGCTTTTGTCTGCTCAAGTTCTTTTAAAAGTGAAGAAGTATAATCATTAACAACGAAATTCAGTTCTGCTGGTTCAGCTGTCCATTGATTACGCGGGTCAAATGCAGTTATCCTTATTCTATATTTTCCCTCAGGTAAAGAATTGTATGAAAATGAGTTAACGCTGGTAGTAGTTGAACTTTCCATCGTATCTTGTTTTATAATAATTCTGAAAAGAAAAGCAGTTTTATCACCGTTACCGGACTTCAAATAATAATTAACTTTTAAATTGTCTTTTGTTGCTAAAACAAGATTTGTTAGCTTTTCTTTTGAAATTGTATCTCCATTAATCGAAATCTTGGAGATTATTATTTTCCTTTCGTCATGAGCATTCAAAAGGTTATAAAAAGAAAGGAAACATAATATAATAAAAAAAGATATATTACGGAATGTATTTGTTTTCATAGCTTTCCCTTATTCATTTTCAAAAGCACTTTTTCTAAGCAAATATGCCTGATTTCGGATTTTAAATTTTTTTGTTAAAATCCGATTTTTCAATATAAACAAAATATCGGAAAAATTTTTAAAATTATAATGCGGTATCTTATTTTCGTTGCAATAGGCGGCTAAATTTTTTTTTGCAAAAATAATATCGCAATGCTTAGCAGGACAATAGTCGCTGTACCCATCACCAATATATACCAGAACTGCATTTTCTGGCGCTCGTGTTATTAAAGTATTTCGCTTGCACGAAGCACTTTTACAGCTGCAACTGTCATTAACTCCATAGAAATCTGGAGTATAAGTATTGATATTAAAGAGCATTCTATTAGAGTATAGACTAATCCAGTCCAAATTATATCTTTCTAATATTGGTTTAATATAAACATCGAAACCATCACTTACGATAGAAAGGTTAATATTAGACAATTTGCAAAAATTTGCAAAATCAATAAAAGTTTCGTCAATTTCAACTTGATTTAGATAATTTTCAAAATTTTCTTTTGTAAAGGAGCCGTTAAGTGTTTTGAAAAGTTCTTTCCAGTAATTGAAAATATCAATTTCCCCATCAAGAAGCCAGCTGTGTAATGGCTCAAATTTCCCAAACTGAATGAAAATATCATCTCCTATGTCTTTTTTTGTTATGGTGCCATCGAAATCTGAAAATATATATAATTTTAGTTTATTCATTATTCAATAATTTGTAAAATATAAACATACAAAATTAAGAAACTATAACGAATTTATTGATAATAAACAAAAAAATGAAAACAAATTAGTATTTTTTTGTTTAAATTTGTAAATTGTTTATTTTATAATAAATTTTTGATAAAAAATGGTAGCAAAATCAAGTAATATCGCAAAAGAAACCCCGAAAGCAGCCGGAAAAAATGTTAGCAGGGTGCGCAAAAGCAGAATCACAGATTTATTCAAATTTCCCTTAACTAAAGGCAACTTTATAATATTAGCAATCGGATTGGTTGCAATAGTCATTGGATACTTACTTTTAATGACTGGTATAACTGAAGACCCGGCAGTCGTTGACGGAAAATGGAATAATGTTTTCGCGGTCGTTATTGCTCCAATAGTGCTTGTAATTGGTTATTGTGTAATCATTCCACTTGCAATAATGAAAGTATTCAAAAAGGAAAAAGGAAACGAATAGAGTATGTCTACTTATGCTGGTACTATTGCCGTGATTGGTAAGCCGAATGCGGGCAAGTCAACTTTGCTCAATGCTATTCTCGGCGAAAGAATCTCTATCGTTACCCATAAAGCTCAAACTACCCGCCGTACTGTTCTCGGTATTTCTACCCGAGAAAATTACCAATCAATTTTCTTGGATACTCCCGGCTTCCTTAAGCCGAAGTATCAATTACAGAAAGCTATGCTTGGTTACATCGAAAGAGCAGTCGGCGATGCTGACATCCTTCTGATTATTATTGATGCAAGTAAACTGATTTCTGAAGCCGAATCGTTTGATGACGAGTTCTATCAGTATTTAAAATCTATTAACAAACCGAAAATTTTGGCATTGAACAAATTAGATTTGCTTGACAACAGAAAAAAAATGCTGCCCTTAATGGATAAAGCTATTAAGGAAAATATTTTTGACGAAGTTATTCCCATTTCTGCCTTGAAAAAAGTTTCAATTCACGAAGTTTTAAAAACAATAGAGAAATATCTACCTGAATCTGATTTTTTCTATGACCCGGAGTATTTAAGCATTCAGCCGGAAAAATTCTTCGTTGCAGAACTAATCCGCGAAAATATTTTCAATGTATTCAGTCAGGAAATTCCATATTCAACTGAAGTAGTAATTAACCAGTTTAAAGAACGTGAAAAATCCAAGTGGTATATTTCTGCAGAAATAATCGTAGAAAGAAATTCTCAAAAGCAAATCCTGATTGGACACGAAGGGCAGATGATAAAAAAAATTGGTGAATTATCAAGGAAAAGAATTGAAGAGCATTTGCAAACAGATGTGTATCTTGAACTTTTTGTCAAAGTAAGAGACAAATGGCGAAATAACAATACTTTGCTAAAATCTTACGGGTATAGCGTGTAGTTTAGATGGTTTAAATAGTTTAGATGGTTTAGAACTCTTGATGCCGCGTAGTTTGTTATTTCGCATGCTTTATAATAACGAGTTAAATTTTAAATGAGTACTTTCATTAAGTCATTAGTTATTCGTCATTTGTCATTAGTAGTTACAAACTAATGACAAATGACCAATGTCCAATAACTAATAAAATATTAATAGCTAACTACGAAATTGTTCTTTACGAGGTAAATCTCCTAACTCCTTTATTTTCAAATTAGAGCGTAATCTATGAGATTTGAATGGGACCAAAATAAAAACGAACTGAACATAAAAAAGCATCAAATTGACTTTGAGAATGCAAAATTAATTTTTTCAGATTCTAATCGTATTATTTATCAGGATTTGAGAAATGATTATGGCGAAGAGCGATTTAAAACCATTGGTATAGTTTATAATATATACATTTCAGTTATTTATACAATTAGAAACCCATTTATTCGTATTATATCAGCAAGATTAGCTAATAAAAAAGAACGAACAGATTATAATGATAAATTAAGAAATAAAGTAAAATGAATACAGTTGAAATAAATCAAGATGAAGCAATTAATTTGCTAAAAAATAATAAAGATTTATCTTTATATTCTATAAAATTTAATAGTCATAAAATTGAAGCAAAAACTGCATTTATTTTAGGGAAAAACAATATAGATGTTCCCTCTAAACTCATTTATTATAACGATGAAAGTATTGATTATAGTGATGACCCACCAATAACAGAAGAAGATTTGCTAACTGGCAAATTACAATTGGTTGAATCAGAAGAACAAACAATTGACTCTGAAATAAAAGCATGGGCAAAAGAAAACAAAATTAATTTGTCAGTGCTAACTCGGGATTTACTTAGAAATTTCTACCATACTATGAAGATAGTGCAAAAGAAAACGGTGCTTTAGTTTTTTTAAAATAATTAAAAAATATCTTTTAATTTATATTAGTTCTTTTTTTTAAAGGGAATAAAAAAAGGAACAATATCTTTGAAATATATTCCGTAGGAATTATATATTAGTAACAAGAATAAGCCATGACTGTGCTTATCCCGTAGGGATTTTATATTAAAAAGCTATTAAATATTTAATTCCTACGGAATAACATTACACTAAAAAAAAGCATAGTTACAAATATTTTATCCCTTACGGGATAAGTAGAATAGCAACATGTTTTAAAGATGTATATAATCGTTAGCCTTTTTAGGAAGATAATAAGAAAAGGTCTTTCCCCTCCTAAAAATGAAGATAATAAGAAAAAGGTCTTTCCCCTCCTAAAAAGGAGGGGCAGGGGTGGTGTAAAAAGCTTTGAAATACAAACATGAGATTTAAAATGCTTATTTATTACAATAGCAAATTAACTGATTTAGCAAAGAAATTAAGAAGAAATCAAACTTATGCTGAAAAGATATTTTGGCAAATTGTAAGAAATGACAATTTGGGCTATGACTTTCACCGACAGAAACCAATAGGTAATTATATATATGATTTTTATTGCCATAAATTAAAATTAGTAATTGAAATAGATGGAATTACGCATTTAGATAACAATGTTAAAAACAATGATTTAAATAAAGATAAATACGCTGAAAGTTTAGGTTTAAGAATAGTAAGATTTACTGATGATGAAGTGATTGGTAATAGTAATATGATAGAGAAGAGATTAAAAGAATAATTTTAGAAATAGAGAAAGATACACCTCCCCTTACCCCTCCTTGTTAGGAGGGGAATAAGAAAAGGTCTTTCCCCTCCTTGTTAGGAGGGGAATAAGAAAAGGTCTTTCCCCTCCTAAAAGGGAAGAGCAGGAGTGGTGTAAAAAAAGAGTAATAAAATATCATAGTTTAAGGAGCTAAGATGAATGATTTAATAATACCAAAGTTGAGAAACGACATTGTTTTCGATTTTGTGGAAGATGAAGTTAATGGCAGGCATATTGTCTTATTTGACCCAAGCGGTTATGCAGACCGGCCGGTTTATCTGCCCGGCTTCTTTCTGGATATGCTTAAATTGCTGAATGGCGAACTTTCTATAAACGAACTAAATAAAACGGTTTCAGAAACATTGAACCTAGATTTTGATGATTCTTTCTTTCTTGAACTCTTTAAGCATCTTGATGAAAATTGCTTTCTTGAAACGCCACGCTTCAACTGGCGAAAATACGATATTGATAAATATCTGGAATCCCCTAAACGAAATTACGTTTGCGGTGGCTCTACTTATCCACTTGAATACGCTCAACTTAAAGAATCGTTAGACAAACTTCTTGATTGCAAAGAAGCAACAAATGCGAGTCAAAATGCAAAAGCAATTATCGTTCCCCACATTGATTTCAATATCGGAGCGCAGGCAAATTCCACTTATTCTACTGCATATAACGCAATAAAAAATACAGATGCCGACCTTTTCGTCATATTCGGAACATCGCATTACGGAAATAGCGATTTGTTTATGCTTACAAAAAAGGATTTTGAAACGCCGCTCGGACTGGTAGAAAATGATAAAGAACTGATTAGCTTTATGCAGCGCGATAGAATGCCCCGAATTACTATTGATGATTTATCGCACAGGAACGAACATTCCATTGAATTGCAGGCAGTTATATTAAAACATTTATTTGCAGGTAAAGAATTTAAAATTTTGCCTGTTCTATGTGGTTCTTTCAATAACTTTATCAGAGATAACACTTTGCCAAATAGTGAGCGAAAATTTGTAGATTTCATAGATAAATTGAAGCAGGGTATTGAAACATTAGGCAGAAAAGCAGTATTTATTGCTAGTGCCGATTTTGCTCATATTGGTAGAAAATTCGGCGATAATTTCGATGCTACGCAAGTGCTTGAAAACGTTAAAAATGAAGATATGGATTTAATAAATCAATTAGAAAACTGCAATCACGATGCTTTTTTCAAATTGGTAACAGAAGAAAAAGACAAGAGAAAAATTTGCGGTTTGTCTCCCATTTATTCTATGCTTCAAACAGTAAAACCGAGTAAAGGTCATTTTCTAAAATATGAACAATGGAACGAGGTAGCAACAAAATCCGCTGTTTCATTTGCGAGTCTATCTTTTTATGAATAATCGGAGAGCTTTATGGCTAAAAATTTAAATAATAGTCAAATTGATGAAATAAATACAGTTCAAACACCTAAAAGAGTAAAAATCACTTATTTGAATAAGGAACGCGAAATTGAGCTTTCTTCAAAATTTGATTTCACTGGCTTTACTCATGAAAAAATAGTCGAATGGTATAAATTGCTAAATCTTGGCAGACGACTTGACGAAAAAGCTGCACTATATTTAAAAATGGCAAAGGGTTGGTCTTATCACGCACCTTTTGCAGGGCATGATGGTATCCAGCTTGCTCTGGGGCTTAGCTTCCGTCAAGGCAAGGATTTCCTTTTTCCTTATTACAGAGATATGCTCACCTCACTTGCTGCCGGAATTACTGTCGAAGAGATTATTTTGAATGGATTAAGCAAGGACACAGACGTTGCTGGCGGTGGCAGGCATATGAGCAACCACTTTGCAAAACCATCAATCCGTATTCAAAACGTTTCCTCCTGCACTGGCAATCATTCTCAGCACGTTGCAGGCACTGCACGTGCTATAAAGAAATACAAAGGAGACGAAATTGCAATTTATTCAAGTGGTGAATCTGCCTGCTCCGAAGGTTATTTTTGGGAATCGCTCAACTGCGTTACTCTTGAAGTTCTTCCAGCTCTTTTTGTTATCCAAAACAATAAATATGGAATTTCTGTTCCTCTCAAAGAGCAGACTGCAAATCAAATCACATCAGAAAACTACATTGGATTTAAAAACTTAAAAATTATTAACTGCGACGGACGTGACCCATTCGATTCCTATCGTGCAATTCAGGAAGCAATAAGTTACATTCATTCTGGTCAAGGTCCGGCATTTGTTCACGCAGACTGCGACAGGATTGGCTCACATTCCAATTCAGACCCGCACACTCTTTACCGCACCCAGGAAGAAATAGATGACGTTGCCCGCCGCGACCCAATGCTCCAGTTCCGCTATCATTTAATAAATCGAAATATTATAACTGAAGAAGAGTTACAAAAATTAGAAAACGAAAATAAGGAAATAATTTTCCAAGCTGCCGACAAAGCGGAAGCTGCTCCCGATGCCGATGGAAAATCATATCCAAAATTCCTTCTGCCAGAGCCAATCGAAATAAAACCAGAACAAAGCCGGTATGAAGAACGCGAAGACAACAGGCACATTACATACCTTGAAGCACTTAATACCACATTGAAAGAGGAATTTCGTCTGAATCCGAATACTTTCCTTTGGGGGCAGGACGTTGCTTCAAAAAATAAAAATGGTGTTTTCAACGTATGCAAAGGGATGTTAAATGAATTTGGTAATGAACGCATTTTCAATTCACCGATTGCTGAAGATAATATTGTAGGAACAGCAAACGGTTTTTGCAGGTATCGTGATGACGTTCGTGTTGTGATTGAAGGAGCTGAATTTGCCGATTATTTCTGGCCCGCAATGGAGCAACTTGTTGAATGTTCTCATGATTACTGGCGGACAAAAGGGCAGTTTTCTCCAAATATTCTCATAAGATTAGCAAGCGGTGGAAATATACAAGGCGGGCTTTACCATTCACAAAACCTTGAAGCCACATTTGCAACTCTTCCCGGTATAAGAATTGTAACACCAGCTTTTGCTGATGATGCTGTTGGGCTTATGCGCACTTCAATACGTTCTCGCGGAGTAACTATGTTTCTCGAACCAAAATTTTTATATAACTACAAAAATGCTGGCACTTCTGTTCCACCAAAGGATTTTATGATTCCTATCGGTAAAGCGAAAGTAAGACGCGAAGGAAAAGATTTAACGATTATAAGCTA
>DAIOVK010000114.1:0-8092 GCA_036759045.1 Kapaibacterium sp. (SeqCode)
TGGTAACACTCGAATTTTTTATATATTATGACGTAGTTGACCAACTTGAAGTAGGAATTTACAATATTATGGGGATGAAAATCAAAGATGTAACAGAGCAAATTGATTATGACAGAAACCGAATGCGGGCAAATATGAAATTTTCAATAGCAGATTTGCCACGTGGTAGCTATATCGTTTCAGTAAAAGCAGGAAAAACAAGTTCATATAAATTGTTGCTGGTTGGGTATTAGTTTGTTTAAAACTTTCGTAAAGTTCTGGAAACTTTTCTAAAGTTTGCAAATCAGAAATCCTACATCTTGGAGATGTAGGACATCTGGTTTTTATATTTCAAAGCCATACTATCATCGTAATGATAGTATGGCTTGCTTCTAATTTCAATTTTTAGAACTATAATTCAATTAATTAAATTTAAATGTTTGAATAGCTTTTTTGAAAATAGTTTCATAAGTTTTTGCTTCGTCATATTCTTTATCGTCAATAGTAACCATACCTTTTGCAGTATATCTGTTGATTGTAATTCGGAACAATTTATCTCCATTCATTACTACATAAACCTGGCTTAAGACATTTGCAATTGGAGAGTACTGGAACATATAAGCAGTTTTTCCGGCGAAGTTTGTTGAAGCAGGATTTGAATTTCCATAAGTAGCTTTAAAACCATCTGCAATTTTTTTCAAATCTTTTTGTTTGCCCGGATTGATTACATCTACTCTAATTTCGCAATCAGCTCTTCTTTCGCCGATAAATTGGTATGATTTAATAACATTTTTTCCGGGTGCAGGGCTTTTCACATCAAAATTATCTGGAATCATAATTGTAAAGAAATCAGTCTTATAATTCGATAGTTTTTCTGACGGAAGAGGAAGCTGCTTAACAACAGTAGTGGTATCTGTAGTTTTTTGAAGAGGTTTGAAAGCAAGTTTCATTGACTTTATAACTTCGTCAAATGCTGGTTTATATGTTTCATAGCTACCGGCGAATGCTTCGAAGTTAATAATAGTAGCCATCACGCTGTCTTTTGTAGCATAATAGATTTCGCCATTGAATTTTCCATCTCCTAAATCAAATTGATATTTTTCTTTAATAGCAGGAGTTCCATCAATAGTAACATTTTCCGGAGCTGAATAGTATTGCTCTGGTGGTAAATATTTTTTAGCTTTAATAATGGAATCAAGAGTCAATCCGTCTTTTAATTCACGGACATAGACATAAATTTTTCCAGCAGGTACTCCTTCAGGGTCAAGTTGATTAAAACGCTGTTCGCCTTCGGCGTGAGAATACGCGACAAAACTTGAACCATCAGATTTACGCATTACCCAATTTCCGGGATAATTTAAAGAAAAGCTAAGGATTGGGTCCTTATATTCTTTCTTTTCGCCGATTTCAGCAACGTCTGCTTTCTTTTCACCGCAACTTCCGAGAAGAATTGCAATGAACAAAACAAATAAAGATTGTGATAAGAATTTTTTCATTTAAAACTCCATAAATTTATTAATAAATTATTGATTGATATATCTTAATTATTTTTTGCACCTTCTAAAATCCATTGACGAATGCCTTTCTTTTGATTGTCTGTAATTTTCCAATATACATAAGTTAGATGGGGAGAAGTTCCTTCAATTTTTTGAACTAATCTGCTGTTGTCTGGTTTATAAGGGACAACTACACCTAAAGCACCTGTCTCAGAATATGAAAAGTAATCAGTTAATCTTATTCCGCCAGCTTGAGATTCATCGCTATGGCAGCCCTGATAAGAACAGGTCGATTTCATAAATGGATATACATGAGTTTGAAAACTAACTAATGAGTCTGGAAAAACCACATTACTGCTGCCATCTATTATTCTGCTGTCACAAGATAATATTAATAAAAAAACAAATAAATAGTAAGAGAAAACTATAATTTTTTCTTTAATAAAATTTTGATTAATTAAAAAAGTCAATCTATTTTTTTTCATTTTTTTTCTACAATATATTTGTTTTCTATAAACTAAAAACCTTCAAAATTATTGTTTGAACTGAACAATTAATAACTCTCATCGTTTCTTGGAAAATTTAACTGTTTAACATCATCTGAGAAATTTTTGAAAGCAGATTTAATGGTATCATAAAGATTTGCATAACGTCTGACAAATCGTGGATTAAAATCTACAGTCAAGCCGAGCAAATCAGTATAGACAAGGATTTGTCCATCGCAATAAGGACCTGCACCAATACCTATAGTTGGTATTTTCAGCGTTTCAGATATTTTTTTTCCTAAATCAAGAGGGATTTTTTCGAGGACAATAGAAAAAGCTCCGGCATCCTGAAGTAGTAGCGCATCGTTAAAAATGTCTTCTGCTTCTTTTGGCTCAACACCTCTTGCCCTGTAAGTACCGAATTTGTTTATACTTTGAGGAGTAAGTCCCAGATGACCCATAACAGGAATACCTGCTTCGTTCATAATGCTTACAGCATCAGCAACATTTTTGCCTCCTTCGAGTTTAACAGCAGCGCAACCGGTTTCTTTCATTATTTTCCCTGCATTTCTGAAAGCTTCCTGAGGAGATACCTGATAGCTCATAAATGGCATATCTGCAACGACTATTGCCCTGCGGGTACCACGTACTACTGCTTTTGTATGGTATATTGTTTCTTCAAGGGTAACAGGGATTGTTGTTGCAAGCCCCTGAACTATATTGCCGAGAGAATCACCAACAAGTATTAAATCTATTCCAGCTTCATCTAATATTCTTGCTATGAGTGCATCATAAGCTGTCAGACAAGAAATTTTTTGATTGCTCTGTTTCATTTCCTGTAAACGTAAAGTTGTTACTTTTCTATGGTCTAAATCTGAACTTCCTGCATAATCCATTTTAATTCCTTCTATTTAATTTCTAAAGTAAATATAATTTTATTAATTGAGAGTTCTAAAGATTGTCATTCCGAGCCCCCTGATGAAGCAAATGCTTTATTTAAAGAGGAATGACAAACAAAGATGTCATTGGTAACTCCCAGATAAAAGAAGACCTTTATTTAAATGGAGATTACATAATTTTACCCCTGTCATTCTTCGCTGGGCTTCAAAATTACAAGAAATGTTGAATTTTAAAACTCCCTTTATATTTCATTATTATTGTTAAAAAATCATTTAGTAAATTGTTTTTCAATAAAATTTGTAAATTAATGAGAACAACTAACTAAAATAATATAATTTGCTACTTATTTTCATTTCACAATTATATTGAAAATTTACGTAAATTAATAAAAATAAATTTAACAAAAAAAAATAATTGTATTTTTAAAGAATGAAAGCTGTTATTCAAAGAGTTTCTAAGTCAAAAGTAGAAATTAATGGTGTTTTAAAAAGTGAAATGGAGGAGGGACTGCTTGCTCTTATTGCTGTTTCTGCCGATGATAATTTAGAAAAAATCAAGTGGTTTGCAAATAAATTAGTTAATCTGCGTGTATTTCCAGATGATCAAGATAAGATGAATAAGTCAGTTACTGACATAGGTGGCAGTTTAATGCTGATTTCTAATTTTACTGTATATGGTGATGCAAACAAAGGATTCAGACCAAATTTTTCCGCTGCCGCCTCGCCTTTAGTAGCTGAAAGGATTTTTAACCAAATTGTTGACTATTTTAAAAAAAATTATCAAATTCCTGTTTACGAAGGTGAATTCGGTGCGATGATGGATATTTCACTTACAAATGCTGGACCTGTTACTGTGATTGTGGAGAAGTAGATAATTAATATAAAAACTAAATATTTATCAATTTGATATATAGTTTAGAAGTTTTAGAAAAAAGTCATTTTCATTTAAATAAAGGTCATTCTTTATTGTGGGGTTACCAATGACATCTTTTTTCCAGTCATACTATCAACAAGTTGATAGCATGACTGGTTTTCTCCTAAAGTCAGTAGTTACTTCTAACTTTGATTATTTTCAGTAAAAAAAACTTCTGACTGAATGAAAAGACATTATTTTAGTACTAAACTCTAAAATGAAGAAAGAATTTTATTTAAATTAAGATAAAATAATTTTACGCTGTTATTCTGAGCGCAGCGAAGAATCCAAATTATCTTTAATAAATTATTCTCGGGATTCTTCACTATGTTCAGAATGACCGACAGAGGAGAGATGCCATTGGTAAGCTATGGTAAAACTGAAATTTATTTAAATAAATATATTTATGGAAAATACATTAAAAACAATTGGAGTTGCAGGAACGCTGAACTTTCCTAAAGGAAGTTTGGTCGTAAAAGAACTTGCTAAAGAAATTGAAAAATCTTATTCAGATAAATTAAGGATTGTAGTGATAGGGGAGATGCTTGAAGATTTTTATAAATCTGAATCATTGATTGTTACTGGAAAGTATAAAAGAGAAGAATTGCCAGAAATTTCAAAACAATATAATATTAATTTATTTCTTTTCCCTTCAATATGTCCTGAAACCTATTCTCTTGTTTGCGATGAAATTATTGAAATGGGCTATCCGCTTGCAGTGTTTAATCTTGGAGCTCAAAAAGAAAAGGCAGAACAATACCCCAAAGGAATTATCTTAGAAGAAATGGGAGTTGAGTATGTGATTAATAAATTTAGAACTCCTGATGCCTCGTAGTTTTTTATTTTGTAGTTTATCAAATGAAAACTCTTATATTAAAAGTGAGTTAACAATTTGTCATTAGTCATTGGTCATTAGTTTGTAACTAATAATGACTAATAACGAATGAATAATGACTTATTGGTAACACTTTTTTTAAATGAAAGCTTTCATTTTTATAATGAGCGAAAAAACTACGAAAGTTCTTTTACATTATCTGCTCTTTATTACTTGTATTCAACTCATTATCCACATTAAAAGCCACTAATTCTGCTTTTTGATTGTCAGTTAAAACTTTATTTAAATCAAGAAGAATGATTAGCCGGTCTTCAAGTTTTGCTACTGAGGTTATATAATCTGATTCAATACCAGCAACAATAGCCGGAGGCGGTTCAGTCAAGTTTCTGTTAATTCTTAATACTTCGCAGACACTATCAACAATAAAACCAATTATTTTGTTTTCTATTTCAACAACAATAAACCGAGTAGATTTGTCATATTCTTTAGTTGGAAGCCCGAGACGGCGGCGTAAATCAATAATAGGAAGTATTTTTCCACGCAGGCAGATTATTCCTTCAACATAGTCGGGGGAATTAGGTACCTTAGTAATTTCAATCATCCTATTAATACCTTGAATATTTAAAATATCAACTGCAAATTCTTCATCACCAAGATGAAAAGTAACAAGTTGAAGTAAAATATTGCTTTCTTCTCCCTTGCTTTTATTTGAAAATTCTGCTGACATAAAAATTCCTTAGTAAATTGAAATAGTTTTAAAATGAGAATAGAATAATTCACTAATCATTTCTCCTCGTAGTTTATTTTGTAGCAGTCTTGTCATTCTGAGGCGAATATAAACAAAGACGTTTACTTTGAGATAATGAACGATGTTATACTTTCTAACTCTTAACAAGGGGTTGCAACCCCTTGTTAAGAGCAATCAGCCATCGGGTTAACCGTATGGCTGATACGTTCTTTTATTTTTACCACAAATCCAATTCCCCTCTTGAGAGGGGACAAAGGGGTGTGTTCTTTCTTTCTTTTTATATCTGATGCAATTTCAAGGAGATAAACTATTATAAGCATATGTTTTCTCTTTTTTCAGAAAGTACATTTTAATTAAGGAAAAAAGAACACACCCCTTTAGTCCCCAGGGCTGATACGTTCTTTTAAAAAGTGTTAAAATTCATAATAATTTTATTCTTTTTACTCCGTAGGAGTAAAATATTGGTAGAAATTGCATCTAATTTTTGTTTTACAACTCCGAAGGAGTTGAATATTAATCAAGATGTCTTAAATATTTAACTCCTAAGGAGTTACAACAATCAATTCAGTAATTTTTCTACCAATATTAAATTCCTAACGGAATTTTCTTAAAAATGAAAATTGTTTCTAACCGTTATAAAAAACAATAATTATAAAGAACGTATCAGCCCTGGGGTTAACCGTATAGCTGATATTTCGCTAGAAATATTTGTAATATATACAGTTACACGTTATAAAAGCAAAAGTGGTTCATTCTGAGCGTAGCGAAGAATCTCACAAGTTATTGCTAACAAAGGGTATGAGATTATTAGATACGCTTCAGAATAATAATGCAAAAACTCCACCAATATAAGTCAAATTACAGCTTCAACTAACTAATTTACTGTCTTGCAGGCAAATGCTTTGTTAAAGAAGAAGCTAATTGTCTGTATGAATCTGACATTCTGTCATTATATTCATTATTGCTGTCAACTTTAAATTGAGTAACCAAAGAGCGTAGTTGTTCTGTTAATTTAGATAAATCTTCTGAAGAATGAGCAATATCTTGAATGCGTCTAGCGCTATCATTAGTAACATGAGAAATAGTGCCTACGTTTTTAGCGATTTCTTCACTGGTTGAAGATTGTTCTTCGCTGGCAGCAGCAATTTGATTAATCATATCCAAAACAAGCCGGGAGCTATCAACAACGGATTTAAGAGAAGCACCAGCTTTATCGGCTAAAGAAATTCCTTCTGCAACTTCATTATTACCTTTATTCATAGCCGCAACAGCTAACTGTGTTTCGTTCTGAATACCTTTAATCATAACAGCAATTTGCTTTGTTGCTTCGGTGGTTCGTTCTGCAAGCTTTCTTACTTCATCAGCAACAACAGCAAAACCGCGACCTTGTTCTCCCGCACGGGCTGCTTCAATAGCAGCATTAAGAGCAAGCAGGTTGGTTTGGTCTGCAATATCGTCAATTACAGAGATGATTTCACCAATTTGCTTACTTGATTCACCAAGTTTTTCCATATTGTCAGCGGATTGCTTAACAACTTTTGCTATATCTCTCATTTTTTCGACAGTTCGCTCAACAACTAGACCACCTTCATTTGCAATATTTCCATTCTTTTCAGCAACATCAGCAGTTTTTCCAGCGTTCATAGCGTTTTCAGTTATAGTCCTGGACATCTCTTCAACTGCACTTGCAACTTCATCAGCTTGTTTGCTTTGTTCTTCAGCAGAAACAGCCATAGTTTCAGCGGTAGATGATATCTGAATAGCAGAGCTAGCAGTAGATTGGACTGCATCAAGAACTTCCCTAATTACATTGCTAAGTGATTCGCCTAAAGTATTAATATTATCTTTATATAGTGCTAAATCACCTTTGTATTCGCCAACCATTTTTGGAGTTAAATCACCTGAGGCATATATGCTTAGCACTTGACCTGCTTCATTCAATGGATTAATTATATTATCCATTGTTTTATTAAAACCTTCTACAACGTGAACATATTCTCCTTTAAATTTCGATGTATCACCACGTACATCTAATTTTCCTTCTGCACCAGCATTTGCAAGAAATACAGTTTCGCTTACTAATTCCTGAATTGCTTCCATCATTTTTAGAAGTGAAGGATTAAGATTATCAAATTCACAGCGCTTTCCTTCTTTTCTTAAATCATCAATTTGTCTTAAATCACCATTTGAAACTTCAATACATAAAGAAGTTATACCTCGCAATTTTATTAGAATTGAGTTGACACTATCTGCAACTTCAGCAAAAATTCCTAAATAATTACCAGTAACATTTTTGGTGTAATCATTAATGACAATATTAGCTAAAATATTTTTAGCTTCAACTAAACCTTGCAAACCATCAATACAGCTATTCAAATTATTCTTTATTTCATTGAAATCGCCTTTATATTCCTCGGTGATTTTTGGTGGAATGTCTCCTTTGCTTATTCTGTCAACATATTCAGCTGCAACATTTAAAGGACCGATTACTGCATCTAAAGTATCATTTACTCCTTCTATAATCTTTCTGAAATCGCCCTGATGTTTTATCGCGTCAGCTCTAGTATCTAATTTCCCGTTTATTGCAGAACTTGCTAAATATTTAGAATCCTGTATCAATAAATTTATAGCGTCTATACAACCATTTATATTATTTTTTATTTCATTAAAATCGCCATTATACTCGGTATTAATTTTTAAAGGTATGTCTCCTTTACTTATTCTTTCAATATAATTT
>DAIOVK010000115.1:0-8058 GCA_036759045.1 Kapaibacterium sp. (SeqCode)
GCAAGCCACGGAAAGCAGCGCCTTCTTTATACATATCAATAAAAATTTCACCAAGCGAGCCATCTTCATATTCGCCAGTCCTTAAATAAACCTTATGATTTCCAATATATGCCTCGCGAACGAATCCCTTGCGTTTTTTGGGTAAGCGCCTTCTTAATGGATTATACATATTTGCCAGAATTTGCTCCTGAACTTCTTTTGGACCTTTTGTTTCATCTAAAGAATCTTCATCGCCGAGCATAAGAATTTCATTAATTTCCGGGAAAGCAGATGAATTAAGTGGCTGAGAAAGCTTGGAGCCATCGCGGTAAAGAGCTATTGCTTTAAGCATCATTTTCCAGGAATCAGTATAGACCTGACTAATTTGCTCTAATGTGGCGTCAGCGGGCATATTAACTGTTTTTGAAATAGCACCTGTTATGAACGGTTGAGCAGCAGCCATCATATTGATATGAGCAAGGAAATGAATAAAACGTTTTCCTTTTGAACCGCAACGGTTGGCAGTATCGAAAATTGGAAGATGCTCTTCTTTTAGGTATGGCGCCCCTTCAAGCATCATAGTTCCGCAAACATAGTCGTTTGCAGCGTCAATGTCTTCTTTACTAAAACCAAGTTCGCTAAGTAAATCAAAATTCGTATCGTTATACTTGCTTTCTGAAATGCCGATTTTCTTTAAAAACGTTTCGCCAAGCACCCATTTATTGAATGTAAAACGAATATCGAAAGCAGATTTTAACTCATTTTCAATTTGTTTAATTTGCTTTTCGCCAAAACCTTTTTGTTTAAGTTTGTTATATGAAATTGATTGACAATTTTCTAAAGTTGAATGTCCAGTGGAATACTTTTCAATTTCATTAATTTGTTCGCAGGTATAGCCAAGTTTTTTTAGTGCTTTACTTACAGATTGGTTGCAGATTTTGAAATATCCACCGCCAGCGAGCTTTTTAAATTTAACAATAGCAAAATCCGGCTCTATTCCGGTTGTATCGCAATCCATAACTAAGCCGATTGTTCCGGTAGGAGCAAGAACTGTAACCTGAGCATTGCGAAAACCGTATTTTTCACCCAGTTCAAGCACCTTGTCCCAGCTTTCCTTAGCAGAGTCAAGCAGATACTTTGGACAATAATCATCATTAATACCGATTGGTTTAATTGTAAGTCCTTCATATTCTTCATCTGGAACGTTATAGGTAGCGCGGCGATGATTCTTTATAACTCTGAGCATTTGCTCCTTATTTTTATCATATTTCGGAAAAGCACCGAGCTGGCTTGCCATTTCAGCAGAAGTTTTATATGCTTCAGAAGTCATTAAAGATGTAATAACACCTGCAATAGCCATAGCTTCTTTTGAATCGTAAGGAATTCCGCAAATCATAAGCAATGAACCAAGATTAGCATAGCCAAGCCCAAGTGTTCTAAAATCGTAACTTCGCTGTGCCATTGCCTTTGAAGGAAATTGTGCCATTAAAACTGATATTTCAAGGACAACCGTCCAAAGCCGAACTGAATGTTTATATTCATCAACTTTAAAAATGCAGGTATTTTCATCAAAAAATTTCGCTAAATTCAAACTTGCAAGGTTGCAGGCAGTATCGTCAAGGAACATATATTCGCTGCAAGGGTTGCTTGCATTAATTCTGCCACTATTCGGGCAGGTATGCCATTCGTTAATCGTAGTGTCATACTGCAAGCCGGGGTCGGCGCATTTCCATGCACTTATTAAAATTTTATTCCAAAGTTCTTTTGCCCGCACTTTTTTACCTTTTGTCTGGTCAGTTCTCCAGTGCAATTCCCAGCTGTCGTCATTTTCTACAGCTTTCATAAACGCATTAGTAACGCGAACTGAATTATTTGAGTTTTGTCCGCTAACAGTATTATATGCATCTCCTTCATAATGAGTATTATATTCTTCAAAATCAAGAGTAGTGAAGCCCTGCTCAACCAGATTCAAAACACGTAGTATAAAGCTAAGTGGCACACCCTCAATAATTGCAGCGTGAATTTTTTTTCTTAATTCTTTGTTTTCTTTTACATTAGTTCCATTAGCAATAACAAAATCTAAAATACCTTTAAGGTGAAATTTATTGATTTTTGAACCGGTAACCATAGCGGCAACTTTTTCTTCTTCCTTTGCTTTCCATTCAATAAACTCTTCAATATCAGGATGGTCAATATCAACAATCACCATTTTTGCAGCGCGGCGGGTAGTTCCACCTGATTTAATAGCACCGGCGGCGCGGTCGAATATTTTTAAAAAACTCATAAGTCCTGAAGAAATTCCACCACCGGAAAGAGGTTCCTTTGCACCGCGTAGTCCGGAAAAATTCGTCCCTGTTCCGCTACCGAACTTAAAAATTCTTGCCTCACGCACAGCTAAATCGAAAATACCACCTTCATTAATCAAATCATCTTTGATTGATTGAATGAAGCAAGCATGCGGCTGGGGACGAGAATAGGCATCGTCAGAATGCTTTAATTCTTTTGTGTCCGGGTCAACGTAGTAATGTCCCTGCTTGGAACCTGTTATATTATATGCATAAAATAGGCCGGTATTGAACCACTGCGGAGAATTTGGTGCTGCCATTTGGTTTAACAGCATAAAAACAAGTTCATCGTAAAAAACATTGGCATCTTCTTCAGTATCAAAATAGCCATAGCGCTGTCCCCAATCTTTCCATGCACCGGCAAGGCGATGGACGACCTGCTTCAAAGAATTTTCAGAGCCATACTTTTGTCTGCCAAATTTATCTTTCAACGGCTTACCATTGCTATCCGTTAGCGGCACCTGGGTTTTGCGAAAATATTTTTGTGCTAAAATATCAGTAGCAACCTGAGACCACTGCTCCGGCACTTCAATATTATCCATTTTAAAGACTACAGAACCATCTGGATTTTTCATCTCAGAAGTTCGTTGGACATACTTAAATTTGTCAAAGGGATTTTCCCCTTCCTTTGTAAATATGCGATTAAATTTCATAATTATTTATATATTTAAAATTTGTTGTTATTCTTACCTGTATTATTCATATATAAAAAATGAATACTTTATTACTCCTTCCCAAGTTGCACTTGGGAAGGTAACTTTAACAAAAGCTATGCTTTTACACTACATTCATAAAAAATGTAAAGTACAACTTCAAAAGAAATCTTCCTTCCCAAGTACAACTTGGGAAGGAGTTCAAGTTTAAAAAGTGCTGCTATTCAACTTATCCCGTTAGGGATAAAATATTTGTAACAATGCTTTCTTTAGTGTCTTTTTATTCCGTAGGAATTAAATATATAAGTGCTTTTTTTATATATAATCCCTACGGGATAAGCACAGTCAAAGGTTATTTCTGTTACAAATATATAATTCCTACGGAATAAAAGACATTAAAATAATTTCTACTCTATATTATATAGAACTAATTCTTAAGTATAATGAATAGCTTAAAAAGTAAGGTGAAAAGTATTTCTTGCCTTTTTAACACTTATATTCTTTTTATATTATACTTAGATTACATACACTTACTACAACTTGGAAAGTTATATACTTACTTAGAGCTGTTCTCACCTTCCCAAGTGCAACTTGGGAAGGAGGATTTATCTTTCCAAGCCATACTATCAACTTGTTTATCGTATGGCTCGCTACTCATTTACTTCCTTTTATTCAGAATTTTCTATAAATTCCACACTATTTAATATAATAATCTACAGTAACAACTGCTTTGATTACTTTTTCAATAGAAAACATATCGTTCATACCGTAATCGCTGATGTCGGTTGAATTTTTTGGAGTAATTTGGAAAACCCCCTGCGAAGCTGCTTTAATAGAGCCGATTTCGCCACCGCTATTTTTTGCAAGTACTTCAGCTCTTTCTTTTGCATCTTTTGAAGCATTTGAAAGCATTTCAACTTTTAAATCATTAATTTTAGTATAAAGATAACGCGGCTGAAAGGAAACAAATTCAATCCCTTCCTTTAAAAGTTCTGAAGAATTTGAAGATAGCTCAGCAACTTTATCAATATTTTTATCTTCTATTGTAATAATTTGGCTCAACCTGTATCCTTCAACCTGATTTGACTGCCAGCCCTTTTCATTTGTTTTAAATAATTTGACTGTTGAAACAGGGGATACTTTTAATTTAGCTTCACTATAACCATTTTTCTCGAAAAATAAAAGAACCTGAGCTAATTGAGTTTGCAGAAGATTATAAGCCGATACCATATCTGAAGAAGTAACTGCGACTTCGCTTTCCCAGATAGCTAAATCGGATTTAATTTCCTTTTCAGCGTAACCTTTCACGGTTACGTATTGATTGGACATTTTTATAGTGCGGAGGGCATCTGCAATAACTAGTGCAGCCAAAACAACGCCAAAGGCAAGAAATACGCCGAACAGCATATTATTCATCCAATTCTTTGATTTTTCCATTTTTTTTATTGTAATATTTAAAATATTTTGTTATTTTCTATGTTTTATTAATTGAATTTTTGATGAAACTTTAAATTCTTTTTTGTCAAATTTCAAGAATAGAATTTCTTTAATTTTTTTAATATATGCAAGAAAAAGTTATTAACATTTTATAAGTAATTAAATTTAAATAAATTAAAAAGTAAAATATTTTATGTATAATAAATATACCAAACCATTAATTCAAACGATTAAGGAAAGATGCAGAGTTTGTTACACTTGTGTGCGTGAATGCCCCGTAAAAGCGATTAAAATCATAGGAGGACAGGCAGAAGTAGAGGTAGGAAAGTGCATCGGCTGTGGAAATTGCGTAAAAGTATGCCGTCAGGAAGCCAAGCAATATCTTAGTTCTATAAATGAAGTAACAAATTTATTAAAATCCAATCAAAAAGTTTCTGCGTGCATAGCGCCCAGCTATCCGGCTGATTTTTTTCATATTATTGATTATAAAACTTTTGTTGGAATGATTAGAAAACTTGGATTTAATTATGTCCATGAAGTTGCATTTGGTGCTGATATTGTTGCAAAAAAAACTATTGAGTTAATTGATAATAAAGGGAAAAAAAGATATATTTCTACTTCCTGTCCGGCTGTTTGCGAGTTAATAAGGTGCTACTATCCTGAACTATTAGACAATTTAGCTCCCGTAGTATCGCCTATGATTGCTATGGCACGAATTGTAAAAGAGCAATACGGTGAAGATACTAAAATTGTCTTTATCGGCCCTTGTATTGCTAAAAAAGGTGAAGCAGGACTGAAAGAAGTAAGGGGGGAAGTAGATGAAGTTTTGACATTTCAAGAGCTTAAGCAGTTATTTGATATTAATAATATTACTCCGGAAAATGTAAAGCCAACAGATTTTGACCCACCGTTTGGTGGAAAAGGTGCCCTTTTTCCATTAAGTCGCGGTATGCATCAGTCAGTAAATATATACGAGGATTTGATGGATGGCAATATTGTTGCTGCCGAAGGACGCGAAGGAGTGATTGATGCTATTAAAGAATTTGCTACCGGTGATATTGATGCTAAAATGCTTGAACTGCTTTGCTGCCAGGGTTGCATTATGGGACCCGGTATGAATTCTAAAGAGCCACCTTTCAGAAGACGCTCCAGAATCAGCAGATATGTCAGAAATATTATGAAAAAAAGAGATGCTGTTCTTTTTAAATACGATATTGAAAAATTCGATAATTTAGACTATTCCAGAACTTTTTCTGTTGACGACCAAAGATTAACCAATCCTAAAAAAATGGAAATTAATAAGGTTTTGTTGGAAATCGGAAAAGATAGTTCTAAAGATGAATTGAACTGTGGTGCCTGCGGCTATGAAACCTGCCGGGAATTTGCAAGAGCTGTTTGCTTTGGACTGGCTGAAAAGGAAATGTGCCTGCCATACACAATTGAAATGCTTCACAAAACTGTAAAAGATTTAGAAAATTCAAACCTGCAGCTTGAAAGCACCAAAGAAGCACTTCGTCAATCAGAAAAACTTGCAAGTATGGGACAGCTCGCTGCCGGTATTGCTCACGAGCTGAACAATCCGCTTGGCGTTGTGCTAATGTATTCTCATTTACTTTTGGAAGAAACTGATGAAGCTAATACTCATAGCGATGATTTGAAAATCATTGTTGACGAAGCCAACAGATGTAAAAATATTGTTTCCGGCTTGCTTAATTTCTCCAGAAAAAATAAGCTAAACATTGCAAATACAAATGTTTACGAAATGGTTAACAATTATCTGAAAATTCACAAAATTCCAGATGATGTAACTGTTTCTATTGAAAAAAATATTGAAGATTGCAACGCTGAAATTGACAAAGACCAAATAATTCAAGTCGTTAACAACTTAATTGGCAATGCGATGGAAGCGATGGAAAATGGTGGCACTTTAACGGTTAAAATTGATGGCGATAAAAAGAATGTCAGTATTATCGTTACAGATACTGGTATTGGCATTCCTAAAAGCAATTTATCAAAAATCTTTGAGCCATTTTTCACTACAAAGCAAATTGGAAAAGGAACTGGCTTAGGGCTTGCCGTTAGCTATGGAATAATTAAAATGCACAAAGGAAAAATTGAAGTTACTTCCAACGCCGATGCTAAAGTAGGACAGACTGGCACTACATTTAATATTATATTACCAAGAAAAAGCGAGGTAGCGTAGGAGTTTAGAAGGTTTAGCGGAGTTTAGAAAGGTTAGATAGATTAGAAAGTTTAGAAAGTTTAGATAGATTAGAAAGTTTAGAAAGTTTAGATAGTTTAGATAATATACATAGTTATCCTCCTTCCCAAGTTGCACTTGGGAAGGAGAATTTCTTTTTAAGTTGTGCTTTGCTTTTTTTATGAATTAAAAATTTAAGCATAGCTTTTATGAAAATTACGTTCCCAAGTGCAACTTGGGAATGAGTAATATAGAATTTGATTTTATTATTCTCTTAATTACATAAAATATAATCAATTAGTATATACCATAATTGTATCAAATCTGATTTTGTTTATATTATCAAGCTCTGGTAAAGCTATTGCTTCATCATAAATAGACAACACAAAATTTCTTGGGTCAAGGAAAATTTTAAGCAAATATAGATATTCCTTTGTTTGCTTATTAAAATAAATTTTTCTTATAAATTCAGCTGAACCTTTCAAACCTTTTATACCGTAAAGTATTAAGTCTTTGTTGTTAAAATTTATTGCAGGGGGAACTAATGTATCAAATTTATAACAAGGACCAAGTTGGTTTCGCAGCTCTTGTGACATTTTTGCTTTTTGTTCTTTAATTCTATTTTGTACTAAATTATAATAATACCTGTAATCATCTATATTTCGACACACTGCTCCTCCAAGGACATCTGACCCATGATAACACAAATCAAAAACAGTATCTATTTCAGTAACTTCTACCCAATTAGAATCGCTTTGAATGGTTGTTTTATTATAATTGCTAAATTTAGTAACCGAGTCTTCAGAGCAAGCGAACAAGCATATTAAAAATGCTATG
The DNA here is from genome assembly GCA_036759045.1 of Kapaibacterium sp. (SeqCode). Lineage (GTDB taxonomy): Bacteria > Bacteroidota > Ignavibacteria > Kapaibacteriales > UBA2268 > JAAYJM01. The sequence continues at coordinate 7,452 of DAIOVK010000115.1, forward strand.
CTTACGAGATATTTTAAAACTTTCATTTTATTCTCCTTAAATTATTATTTTTATAATTTATTTAATTCAGATTTGATTGTTTCGTTTTCTTTCTTCAATTCAATGACATACAGTGTTAGCTCTTCAATTTTCTTGAGCAAACGTGCCTGCATTTCGCCGATTTCAATATTAATTATAGGTTAATTAATCTATTATACGTTTAACCTGAATAATTCATCCGATGACTGGGAAGTCATCGGATGAATTATTCAGGTTAGATTTCTTTTATTTACTTTCGTAAAGTTTCCCAAACTTTGCAAACAACTTTGCAAAAGTTTATAAAATGTCATCTCCATTTAAATAAAAGTCTTCCTTCATTTTGGGTTACCAATGACATCGCTACTTTTACTCTGCAAAACTTTGCAAAATTTCTTGAACCAGATGTCCTACATCTGCAAGATGTAGGACATCTTTATCTTATGTCATCTCCTTTTATATAAAGCACTTCCTTTATCTTTGGGTTTCGGAATGACATTTTTTGAACTTCCCATAAGAATATCATAAGAAAAATTAAAAATAGTTTTTTTATTTAAAAAAATATTTATAATTTTGAACTATTAGGTTTAAC
>DAIOVK010000116.1:0-2198 GCA_036759045.1 Kapaibacterium sp. (SeqCode)
AGGGGAATAAGAAAAGTGGATTAGAAGAACGTATCAGCCCTGCCCCTCTCAAGAGTAATGGCACTTGAATAGAGTAAATAATTTGTGTTTAACTTCTTAACGACAAAATTATGATTTATTAGAGTGTCATTCCGAACCCCCTGATAAAGGAAGACCTTTATTGAAATAGTGATGACATAAGTTTACCCTGTCATTCCGAAACGAAGTGAGGAATCTCACAAGTCATTGTTATCACAGAACATGAGATTCCTCGCTGCGATCGGAATGACAAGAATATTACAAATAATTTATGTAGTCAAGTCTATATTATTTCACTTATTCAAGTGACATTACTCTCAAGAGGGGAATTGGATTTGTGGTATAAAATAAAATAACGTATCAGCCCTGGGGTAGGGGGGATTTCTTAGTGCTGTTCTGTATTTCATTGGTTTAATAATCAAGATGTCATTGGTAAACGAATATAAACGAAGAAGTTTACTTTGGAGAAATGAACGAAATGAGAAGCAAGCCATACCATCAACAAGTTGATATTATGGCTGTAGAAAAATATTATTAAGACCGAATCACCACTTTTGCTAATCCGTTAATTGATTCTATATAACAATGGGTTGCAACCCATTGTTATATAGAATTTTCCTTCAAAAAAAGGAATGTCAAAACAAATTATTGGCAATAATCCTTTTTTATTGCCAATAATTTGTATATGTTTTTTCTAACTATCTCTTGTCTGGGAAAGGAGGAGTGCTTTTTGGAACTTTCAATTTCTTATCGGTTTTCATTTCGTTTAGAATTTCTTCAATTGCTTTGTTTAATTGCTGGTCATTGCCGATATACTCCTGATAAACATCATTTTCTATTTCAATATCCGGCTCTTGTCCCACGCCTTCAAGAATCCAGGTTCCATCTGCTCCGAAGTTGGCAAATTCTGGTTTGTAAAGATAGCCACCATCAAGGAATGGATTAGAGCCGCGAATACCAATAACGCCACCCCAACTTCTCTTTCCAATCAATTTACCAATACCTAACTTTTTAAATTGGTATGGGAATAAATCGCCGTCGGAAGCTGATAGTTCATTTATCATACAAACGATTGGACCAGTAATAACAGCATCTGGATTTGTGTAAATATATTCTTGATTTCTTGCACCTTTAGCAACAACAAACTCGCGGCGAAGGCGCTCTATAATCATAGGAGATACATTTCCTCCACCGTTATATCTGTCGTCAACAATTAGTGCTTCTTTCCTTGCCTGAGGATAAAAATATTTAGCAAATTCGATTAAGCCATTATCAACTCCCATATCAGGAATGTGGATATAGCCGACTTTTCCACCAGTCTTTTCTTCTACATATCTGCGGTTGTTCTCGACCCAGTTGTAATAAATCAGTTTACTTTCATTCTTAATAGTTTTGACAGTATATTCTTTGGCATCTTTTTCAGAAGGACTGTTACTTACCTTTAATGTAACGTATTGATTTGCTTTATTTGTCAAAAGTTTAAACGGATTGTTTTCAGCAGTTAAATTAATGCCGTCAATAGCAATAAGATAATCACCTTCCCTGACGTTAATACCGGGTTCAGTTAAAGGAGAGCGGGTAGCTTCTTCCCAATTTCTTCCTTCATAAATTTTTGTAATTTTATAAAATCCGCTTTTCTTGTCTAATTCAAAATTAGCACCGAGCAAACCGATTGGCACTTTTTCTACTTCAGGCACCTCGCCACCACCCACATAAGCATGACCAATATTTAATTCAGAAACCATTTCGCTTAATATGTATGTTAAATCATTTCTGTGAACTACATAAGGTACAAGCTGCACATATTTATCATAAATAGCTTTCCAATCAACTTTGTGCATATCTGGGTCATAGAAGAAATCTCTCATCTGTCGCCAACTTTCATCATAAATTTGCTTCCATTCAGCTTTTCGGTCGAGTTCTACATCCATCTTTGATAAATCTAATCTGCCCTTGTCTGCTTTAACTTTATCACCTAAATCAGTAATGAAGTAATCGCCTCCGCTCTTGAATAAAATTTTCTTGCCATCTGCTGAAATTTCATAGCCGGTAATATCGCCAACTTCGTTTTCCTTTTTGCTGCTAAAATCGAAGGAGCAAAATGTGGGCTTTTGTCCGTCAACGTTACGTACATAATAGATTTTTGAACCTTTTGTTGTTGTCAAATTCCAATAATTTCC
>DAIOVK010000116.1:2298-8027 GCA_036759045.1 Kapaibacterium sp. (SeqCode)
TAAATGTTCTGTTTGATGTGAAAAATAAGAATTTACCACAATCAGAAAAACGAGGACTTACACAAGCAAAATATTCGTCAGTTACCTGCTCAATTTTCTTGCTGTCAAGAGAATAAATGAAAATTGCACTGTTACCGTTTAACAAACCATCGGAGTAGGCGACCCATTTGCTATCTGGCGACCAGGAATAGTCGCGTATTTCCCATGCTTTCGATTTTACTATTTCAGTAGTTTTCTTTGAATCAATATCAATGTAGTAAAGCGACATTGTTTTGTCTGAGCAAAGGATTTTTTTGCTGTCTGGCGACCAAAGTATTTCCCATTTATAGTTTTTGCTGTTTTTTGTAAGCTGGGTCAAATCGCTTCCGTCTGGTTTAACAAGCCAGATTTCGTCTTCACCGGATTTATCGGAAACGAAGGCGACCCATTTTCCATCGGGTGACCAGGTCGCGTTTCTATCGTGGACGCCGGGTGTTTTTGTCAAATTCCTTATATTGCCTTTTTCTGCTGGAACAGTGAATACATCACCTCTTGCAGAAAATACGGCTCTTTTTGCATCAGGAGCAATGCTATATGAAGCAATATTGTCCTTTACATTTAAAAAGGATTCTCTGACTAACTGAAAATCTTCGGCTACTTCGATGTTAATCTTTTCATATTTTTCAGTAGCCAAATCCATTACGTAGATATGTCCGCCGTTTTCAAATGTAATGAAATCGCCGCCGAGTGCGGGGAATTTCACATCGTAATAATCGAATGTTGTTACTTTTTTACTTTGCTTGGTTTTAGTGTCGTAAACGAAAAGATTTGTTGTTTTGTCGATATCGGAGCAGTAATATATTTTATCTTTATACCACATTGGAATAAAATTTTGTGCAGGATTATCGGTAATTTTTTCATTTTTCTTTGTATTCATATCGAAAACGTATAGGTCTTCTGCCTGACCGCCGCGATATCTTTTCCATGGACGAAATTCACGGAAAATGCGGTTGTAGGCAATTTTCGTTTCATCTGGGGAAAGGGAAGCAAATCCAGATTGGATGAAAGGGAATGTTTCAGGCAATCCGCCATCAACAGAGACATAGTATAATTGACCTCGCCAGGGGTTCCACGCTTGCTGACGGGAACGGTATAGTATTTTTTTACCGTCTTTAGTCCACTGCATAATTGCTTTGTCTGGTCCCATTCTTTCAGGCAAACCGGGCATATCCATACTGTATGTTAAACGTTTTGGAACACCACCAGTACTTGGAATAGTATATATTTCGCGATTGCCATCGTATTCTCCGGAAAAGGCAATCCATTTTCCATCTGGAGAAAGGCGTGGAAAGATTTCAGTTCCTTCAGACGTTGTAATTCTTCGGGCTAAGCCACCGCTTTTTTCAACAGTGTAAATATCTCCGCCATAGCTAAAGGTAATCAAATTACCGGATATGTGCGGATAACGCAATAAACGTGTTTCTTTTGCATCAAGATTTTGCAAAATAAAACAGAAAAGTAGTAATGATATTATAAAATATTTTTTCATCAACTAATCCTTTAAAATACATATATTTAATTATTTTCATTTATTTCCTGTTTATTAGAAAATATATAATTTTAATTTGACGAAATTAATAAAGGAATGTTTCATAAATAAATAAAGAGAAGAAAGATGACCCAAATCTCTCGAAGATGTAGGAAATCTGGCTCTTATACTTTTGCAAGAAATTAATAAAAGTCATACGAGCAGCAAGCTGTTCGCATGACTGATAAAAGATTTCATTGGTATGGGCAGCGAAGAATCTCACAAGTCATTGCTAACACTAAACATCAGATTTCTCAGTTCGTTTACCAATGACATCTTTACTTGTCATTCTGGCAGATATTAGAATCCAACTTGATTTTAGTCATTAGTCATTGGTCATTAGTTGTTAGTAAAAATACAAATGACGAATGGCTAATGACCTATAAAAACTATTTTTAAGATGGATTCTGACATTCGTCAGAATGACACTTTTAGTGATGTCATCTCCATTTAAATAAAGGTCTAGCTTTATCAGGGGTTCGGAATGACTGGGCTAACAATTAACAATTAACAATTGATATTAAAATTTAACAGTTAATCCATTTATCAACTCCAAATCATAATACTTAAGTCCAGGAGGCGGCTCGTTATCGTAACGGTAATGAAGATTTACTGAAAAACTTAAATGTTTAAATATTTTGAATTCTAAAATAGCATCGGTCAAGGAGACTCTATCTGCAAATCTTTTTGGTGAAAACTGGAAATAAGAAATAAATTGAAAATTAGCATTTTCATTTAATTTAGTATAAAGATTAATGTAATTTGTAGACTTAATATAACGTGAAATATATCTGTTAGGAGAGCGGTAATCTTCGTATTCATACATAGCACCAACACCAATATCAACATTAAGGACTTTGTTAGAATCATTATCTGAACTTACTCTAATAGCACCGATACGCAAACCGCCACCGGCAAGCCATCTGTTGTTCAAATTAAACCCATTGTCAAAATTATTTTGCACAAATACTTCCGGCATTAGTCTATGCCGATGATTTAAAATACTTCTGAAATGAAAATGTGCTTTTCTTGTAGAAACAGTTCCACTTGCTTCTTTGTATTTAAAATACGATACAAAGAATGTATAAAATCTGTCCTGAACCCAATCAGTACGGTAGTCAGTTACAAATGTCCAATCTTCAGAATTGCCGGCATCTAAATCTGAACTCAAAGTAAATGAGTTATCTAAACCATTTTTCTCTTCTCTTTCTAAAAGCATTTCAACATTAACCTGAGAAAAAAGAGTTACAGTTTTAAACAGGAAAAAAAATAAGCATAAAATTATTGATTTCATTAAGCACCTATACTTTTGATAAATTATATAAAAAAACTGCAGAACTTGAAGCTACGTTCAAAGAATCCACTTTTTCTGAAATAGGGATAAAGCAAATTGAATCGCACATATTTAAATATTTTTCTTCAACTCCATCGCCTTCGTTCCCAAAAATGATTGCTACTTTCTCTTTAAAATTAATTTTAGCTATGTCAATAGCTCCCTTGCAAATTTCGGCACAAACTATCTGATAACCAAGTTTTTTTAAATCAAAAATTGTATTTTCTAAATTTTCAGTTTGATTTATTTTTAAATTAAAAACATTTCCAACTGAAACACGGACAGCACGCCTTAAATATGGACTGCTTGACTTTTCGTCAAAAATAAGCGAATTTACATTAAAAGCAGAAGCATTTCGGACAATAGAACCGACATTTTCAGCATCTCGAACAGCATTTAATATTACAATTTTCGCTCCAAGCTCTTCAAGTAGAACATTATCCGGTTGCTTTCCAATCGCCATAACTCCGCTATGCAGTTTAAAGCCAACTATTTGCTCCATAATTTTTTTTTCTGCAAAAAAAAGATTATCTTCAGAAACATCTTTGTTGCTGATTAAATCTGAATATTCTTCGTAAAATTCACTAACAGCAAAAACAGAAAAAACATCAATATTTGATTTTAATAACTTTAAAGTAACTTTTTTCCCTTCGGCAATAAAAATATTGTTTTTTGTGTGGGAAACGGGAGTGAATCGAAGAGATTTGTATAAATCAATTCTTATATCATTAATTTCTTTTATTTGAATCATAATTTTACTTGCATATTATATAAATATTTATCAAATTTGTTGTTTATATTTGATGTGTAAAAATAAAAATAAATTTTTAATAAATATATAAAAAATTCTTAATTCACTATAAGGAGTTAAAATAAAGTAATGAGTTTAAGTTTAATAGGCAAATCAATAGCAGAGTCAGCAACGCTGAAGCTAAATGAGAAAGCAGCCATATTACGTGATAAGGGCGAGCCGGTAATTCATCTTGGCGGTGGCGAACCGAAATCGAAAGCCCCACTTGATGCTATTATTGCTGTTACCGGTCTAATCAACTCCGGCGAGGTCCGCTATACTCCCGCCGATGGTATTCCCGCTTTGAAAAAAGCAATTATTAGATATACTGAAGAATTTTATAATAGAAAAGTAGCTCCCGAAAATATAATTGCTTCAAGTGGCGCCAAGCAATCAATTATGGTTGCATTGCAAGCAATACTCAATCCGCAGGAAGAAGTTATGTTTCCTGCACCATATTGGGTGAGCTATCCTGAGATGGCAAAGCTTTGCGGTGCTATCCCTGTTCCAGTCCTTGCCGAAGATGGAACTTTTTATCCCCGCATTCAGGATTTTGAGTTAAGAACCACATCATATACAAAAGCAATAATTATAAATAGCCCTAACAATCCAACAGGAGCTATGTATTCCCAAGAGTTCATCGCTGATATAGTGGAATTCTGCGAAAAACGTGGAATTTATCTTATTATGGATGATATTTATCATCGCTTGCTTTTCGATAACAAAAAACCAATCAATTGCTATAATTATGCAAAAGATTTTTCAGAAAATTCCAAATTAATTGTAATAAATGGTGTTTCAAAGCAATATGCAATGACTGGCTTCCGTATTGGCTGGGCAGTTGCAAATAAGAAATTAGTCGAAGTAATGACTAACATTCAAAGTCATCAAACCTCTGGTCCTTCAGTTGTTACTCAGGTTGCTGCTGCTGCTGCAATTAACGGAGTTCAGTCCTGCGTGGAAAGTTTACGATTAAATCTCGAAAACAACCGAAACGTAATGATGCAGGAACTTAATGCCTTTGAAGGCGTTCATGCATTTAAACCCGATGGCACTTTCTATTGCTTTGCTGACTTTAGCCACTACTACAAAGATTCACGTAAATTGTCTGCTTTCCTGCTTGACAAAGTTAGAGTAGCAACTGTTCCCGGTTATGAGTTTGGCTTAGATGGTTTCTTACGCCTTTCTACCTGCGGAACAATTAAAGACATTACTGAAGGAATTCAAAGGATGAAATGGGCATTAGACCCGAACTCACCAAATGAACTTTATATCGGTAATCGCAAACTTATAAGGGATTGGTCATGAAATATTTAGAATTTGATACTCCAGCTGGCAAACAAGCTGGCGAATTTGCAAGCGACTTTAAATTGAGCAATCACGGCTTGGTTTATCTTGATAAGGTATTTTGGAATTTACCAACTGAAGCTCTTTATGAAGAAGCAATTTTCCGTGGCGAAGCTCATATGACTTATGGTGGTCCCTTACTTGTTAATACTGGCAAATGGACAGCAAGAGCTGCTGCTGATAAATTCATAGTTCACGAACCAACTACGGCAGATAATGTTTGGTGGGGAGTTTACAATCGTCCTTGCAGTTCTGAAAAATTTCACGGATTATTTTCACGCTTACAGGCATTTTTAATGGGTGAAGAGCTTTTTGTGCAGGACTGCTACGTAGGCGCCGACCCTGAATACCGTATGCCCATCCGAATTATTACTGATAAAGCTTGGCAAAGTTTGTTTGCACGTAATATGTTTATCAACATTAATAACAGAGACGAACTCAAGAACCACGTTCCGGAATTTACTCTTATTGCTTCTCCTTCTTTCAAAGCAGACCCAAGAATTGACGGAACTCGCAGTGAAACAGCTATGCTTATCAATTTTGCAGAACGTATTGCTATTGTTGCCGGTTCAAGTTATGGTGGAGAAATTAAGAAAACCATTTTCACTATAATGAATTATTTAATGCCATTGCAAAGTGTTATGGCAATGCACTGCTCTGCAAACGTTGGCAAAGCCGGCGATGTCGCTTTG
>DAIOVK010000117.1:0-8011 GCA_036759045.1 Kapaibacterium sp. (SeqCode)
AACGAAGTTGATGGTATGACTGAGAGAAGACTATCAACGAAGTTGATGGTATGACTGAGAGAGGACTATCAATAAGTTGATAGCATGACAAGAAAACTGTCTTTCTAAACTAAGTGAGAAAACTTTAATAACAACTTAGAATTGAATAATATTCTTTATAGTGATAATATTTTTTTCAAAAATATTGAAATATTTATATAAAATTGAAATAATTTAACTTGAATATTATAATATTACTAATAAAAATATATTCAATATGATTAAAAAGATAATATATTTTATTGAGAAGATAATATTTTTTATCAACAAACAATCTTCCCAATGTAAAATATAGTCTTCTCATTATAAAATGTATTCTTCTCAATGTAAAATATTATCTTCCTGAAAGAAAATACAATCTTCTCAATGTAAAATATTATCTTCCTGAAAGAAAATACAATCTTCTCAATGTAAAATATTATCTTTCTGAAAGAAAATACAATCTTCTCAATAAAAAATGTAATATTTTTAATATAATATTTCACCTTACGCAATTTCTCTTTTCAGAAATGAAAAAGTGTAGTTTTGAAAAATTTTTTAATCCACTTTTCTTATTCCCCTCTTGAGAGGGGCAGGGGTGTGTTCTTGGTTGTTTATTACCAATCAATTCTGTTTTTAAAGTGTGATAGTTGTAATTAATATGGGTTCTTATTATAATAAATTCGTTTTAATCAAATAAGCCATATAAATCGTTGTTTAAAGGATTACTTCTTGTTCGCTGATACATTATTGGAAAAAGGATAAAGAACACACCCCTGCCCATCTCAAGAGGGGAATGCGTAAGGTGAGATAATATTTTATCTTTCTAAATAATATTATAATTTTGTTATTAATAATTTCTATTCATAAAGAGATAAAATATCAATAAGAAGTTATTCTGTAAGCTTAAAAACCAGTATATTTTGAAGTTGTTAAAAAAAAGCCATACGAGCAACAAGTTGATAGCATGACTTTAAATCTTTTTATTGTCATGCTATCAGCTTGCTGCTCGTATGACTGAGAAAAGATGCCATTGGCAAACGAAGTGAGGAATATTTGGTAATTTTTAATTTTGTATTGATTTGTAAAAAACAAAGATATCCTACATCTTGAAGATGTAGGATATCTGGTATTTTTAACTTTCGTAAAGATTCTTGAACTTTGCGTAAGTTATATTGTTTAGACTATTCAAAAGACATAATGACTTTTTCAATTCTTTCCATTGCCCAGTCAATGTCTTCTTTGCTAATTACGAGTGGCGGAGCAATACGGATTACGTGGTCGTGTGTTTCCTTGCAAAGAATCCCTTCTGCTTTCAATTTTTCGCAATATGGGCGAGCTTTTATGTCGAGTTCCAAGCCAATCCAAAGACCTTTTCCACGAACTTCAACAATGTGCTTTGCTTTAACTTCCTGTAATCTTTGAACGAAATATTTACCCATTTCGAAAGAGCGGTCAATTAATTTTTCATCAATAAGCACATCAAGAGCAGCAGTAGCAACAGAAGCAGCAAGAGGATTACCACCGAAAGTGGAGCCGTGGTCGCCCGGATTAAATACACCAAGAATTTTCTTGCTAGAAAGAACTGCTGATACTGGGTAGAAACCGCCAGAAAGTGCTTTTCCAATAATTACCATATCTGGTTTAATGCCTTCGTATTCGTAGGCAAAAAGTTTGCCGGAACGTCCGAGACCAGCTTGAATTTCATCGCAAATCATTAAAACATTATTTTCTTTGCAAAGACGAGCTGCTTCGCGAAGATAACCTTCCGGTGGAACGATAATGCCGGCTTCTCCTTGAATTGGTTCAACGAGGAAAGCAGCAGTATTTTTATTGATTTTTGATTTTAAATCTTCTATATCGCCATATTTAACAATTGGGAAACCGGGTGTCATAGGACCAAAGCCATCTTTGTATTGTGCTTCAGTTGAAAAGCTAACGATTGTAACAGTTCTGCCGTGGAAATTATTTTCGCAGCAAATTATTTCAGCTTTGTCTTCCGGAATGCCTTTTACTTTATATCCCCATTTTCTTGCTGCTTTAACTGCTGTTTCAACTGCCTCTGCACCAGAGTTCATTGGAAGAGACATCTCAAAACCAGTCATTTCACTTAATTTTTTGTAGAGTAATGGCAACTGGTCATTGCGAAAAGCGCGGCTGGTCAGTGTTACTTTTTTTGCCTGGTCGATGAAAGCATCTAAAATTTTTGGGTGGCAATGCCCCTGATTTACTGCAGAATAAGCAGCAAGACAATCAAGATAACGATTTCCGTCAACGTCTTCTACCCAGCAACCTTCTGCTTTGTTAATGACAACGTCAAGTGGATGATAGTTATGGGCACCATACTGGTTTTCCATTTCGATAAATTGTTGTGTGTTCATAATTCTTTCTTATACTGTTTGTGAATAATTTATATTATTTATAAAAAGTAATTTTTTACCAACTTTGCTAATTCTTTGATTAATAAAGTTTTTTTATAACTTTACAAAATTAAGCAAAGTTTTTTGAATAAACAAATATTGAAAAATCAGATATGATTACTACAAAATATATTCTATTTGAGATATATTTAGTATCTTTGTAATATTATCAACACTAATAATTTAATCAATTAAATTTAGGAAAAATTTATGCTAAAATACTTCGCTTTAATCGTTCTTATAATATCAAGCACTTTAGGAATAAATGCACAAAATCAAATTTATGGATTCGGCTGGAATGAATTCGGTCAGCTTGGAGATGGCACCACAATTAGTAAAAACACTGCTACTCAAATTGGAAATTCAAATGAGTGGCTTACTATATCTGCTGGAACTACATTTTCATTAGGAATAAAAACAGACGGGACACTTTGGGGATGGGGAGATAATTCTTCCGGACAATTAGGCGATGGAACTACTATTGAAAAAATCATTCCTACTCAAATCGGAACTGATACAAACTGGAGAACTGTTTCTTGCGGTGCCGCTCATTCAATAGCAATAAAAACAAATGGCACGCTTTGGGGCTGGGGAGATAATTCTTCCGGACAAATTGGAGACGGAACTTCTCAAAATAGATTAACTCCTACTCAAATCGGAACCCAGAATAACTGGGATTTCGTTGAATGTGGTTTTACTTATTCTTTTGCAATAAAAACTAATGGCTCTCTTTGGGGTTGGGGAAATAACTTTAATGGTCAAATTGGCGATGGGACTACTCAAAATCGCACCTCTCCCCTACAAATCGGCACTGAAACTAACTGGGATAATGTATCCTGTGGTTTTATGCACACTTTAGCTGTGAAAACAAATGGTACACTCTGGGCTTGGGGAAGAAACGATAATTACCAGTTAGGTGATGGAACAAATACAAACCGATTAAGTCCAGTCCAAATCGGATTTGAAACAAATTGGAGCACTATTTCTAGTGGTTTCAGTCATACTTTAGCAGTAAAAAATAATGGAACACTTTGGGCTTGGGGATTAAATTCTTTCGGTCAATTAGGTGATGGGACAAACACTTCAAGAACAACTCCTACTCAAATCGGAACTGAAACAAACTGGGCTACAATTAGCTGCGGGCAAAACCATACAATTGTAAGAAAAACAAATAATACTCTTTGGAGTTTTGGAGCTAATGAATACGGACAATTAGGCGATGGCACTACAAATCAAAGAAATTTTCCTGCTCAAATCGGTATTTTGGCTAACTGGACTTCCGTTACTTGCGGCAGCTTTCATACTTTAGCATTATTTGAAAATAATCAATTTTCTGCTCCAGTACTGCTTGCACCACAAAACAATGCTTTAAATGTTGCAATTCCAGTGCAGTTTGAATGGGAAAATGTAAGCAATGCTACATCTTATAATTTGCAAATTGCGATTGATAATAACTTTCAAAGTATTGTAATAAATATTGATGAAATATCTGAAAATAATTTGGAAATAGAAGATTTAGCTTCCAATACAACATATTTTTGGCGGGTAAAAGCAGTTAATAATAATTTGGAAAGCGAATGGAGTGAAGTTTGGTCTTTTGTAACAATCGAACAGATTATTATAAATACAGAACTGTTCGGCTGGGGAGCAAACGATTATGGACAAATCGGTAATGGCACTTATAATAACTCAAGTATTCCTGTTAGTATTGCAACTAATCTGAACTGGGAAAAATTTGCTTCCGGCTTTTACTTTACTTTAGCAATAAAAAGCAATGGTACTCTTTGGGGCTGGGGAAACAACTTATATGGTCAGTTAGGTGATGGCACAAATAATACAAAAAACTCACCGGTTCAAATTGACAATTCAACTAACTGGGAAAGTGTTTCCTCTGGCTGGACACATTCTGTTGCAATAAAAACAGACGGAACACTCTGGGCTTGGGGAAATAATAATTTTGGTCAATTAGGCGATGGAACATTAGAAAATTCAAATGTTCCCGTTCAAATCGGAACTGCTAACGATTGGGCAGCAGTTTTTTGCGGTGAAAGTCATACAATAGCTATTAAAGATAACGGCACTCTTTGGGGCTGGGGTATGAATTTTTATGGACAATTAGGCGATGGCACAAGCACTCAAAGAAATACACCAGTTCAAATTGGAACTCTAAACAATTGGGCAAAAGTAAGCTGTGGGGCTAATCATACTTTAGCTATAAAAAATGATGGCACTCTCTGGGCTTGGGGTTATAATAATTACGGACAATTAGGCGATGGCACTACAGTTCAAAAGTATTCTCCAACTCAAATCGGCAATTTAAATACTTGGGAATCTGTCTCAGGCGGTGGATTTCATACTGTAGCGATAAAAACCGATGGAACACTCTGGGCATGGGGAAATAACTGGGAAGGTCAGTTAGGCGATGACACTAATATTGATAAAATTTCTCCTATACAAATTGGGAACGGAACAAACTGGAACACAGTAAGTTGTGGCAACCAACATTCAGTCGCAATTAAAGATAATGGCACTCTTTGGGCTTGGGGAGCAAATAGTTATGGTCAATTAGGTGATGGTGATAATATTAATAACTTTGTTCCGGAACAAATCGGCAGTACTACCAATTGGTCATCAGTTCAATGCGGCTGGTATTTTACTATTGGATTAATTATGACTAATGAAGAATTAGCCGCTCCTATTTTAGTATCTCCGGAAAATAATTCAAATGATGTTTCAGTGCCTGTTAGTTTCGTTTGGGAATCTGTCGCAAATTCAGCGACTTTTGTTTTAGAGGTTTCTTTAGATATTAACTTTGAAAATTTAGCTTATACTGTAAGTGGTATTAATGAAAATAATTTTGAATTAAGCGAGTTTGAAAGCAATACAACATATTTCTGGCGAGTGAAAGCAACGAATGTTGAAATAGAAAGTGATTGGAGCGAAGTTTGGAGTTTTACAACCATAAATCAGTCTGTTACTTTTAATATTGAATTAAATCAGGGCTGGAACCAAATTTCAAGCAACGTAATACCGAATGAACCAAATATGGAAGCAGTTTTTTCAGAGATTGCACAAAATGTTAGAATAGTTAAAAATGGTGAGGGTCAGTTTTATTTACCTTCTTACCAGTTAAATTCTATTGGGAACTGGAATATTGCAGATGGTTATCAGGTTTATTGCACAATTCCTTGCACTTTATCAATAACAGGTAGCCAAGTAATTCCTGAAAATGAGCCACTTAATCTTTTTCAAGGTTGGAACTTGATTTCTTATCTTCGCACTACACCAATGGAAGTAGATACTGCTCTTGAAAATATAGCTGCAAATATTGTATTGGTAAAAGATAATTCAGGAGGATTATATATTCCACAATATAATATTAATACTTTAGGAGAATTAATTCCCGGCAGAGCTTACTGGATTTATTTAAATCAATCAGTTTTGCTTTCTTATCCTGAAAATGAGTAGCTTTTCGATAGTATGACAAATTAAATAAAAAAACAATAAATTCTCCTTCCCAAGTTCAACTTGGGAAGGAGAAGAAAAAATGCAATTGTCCAGTCATACGAGCAGCAAACTATTCGTATGACTTTTTTCAAATACATCAATTATTGAATTATACTTTTAATAAATCGCCAATGTTAAACTTTCTAATGTGAGACATTGATTTAAAGATTTTATCAGCTTTTTCAGAATCTTTCATTAAATCGGATAAAATAGCTGGTATAATCTGCCAAGAAATACCAAATCTATCTTTAAGCCAGCCACAATAACTTTCTTCACCACCTTCACTTAGCTTGCTCCAATAATAGTCAATTTCGTCCTGACTTTCACATTCAACTACGAAAGAAATAGACTGATTGAAATTATCAGTGTTTCCACCATTGAGTGCCATAAACTTATTGCCATTAATTTCAAATGAAACGACAACAGGGCTTTCTTCTAAAATATTAGAATGTTTAAAAATTGAGCAATAATAATCTGCTGCTTCTTTAGCAAGTCCGTCAAACCAAAGGCATGGATAAATTGGATTTTTCATATTCAATCTCCCTTTTTAAAATATCAGAAAACCAACTTTTAGAATTTTTTATTTCTCTTGTTATAATATGCAAGTATATTTTTTAATACTATGTAACTTTTAATGATATAATTGTTTATTTCATTCCAAGGCATTTACTTTTGAAGAAATAAACTACAAGTGAAGCAAGCCATACGAACAACAAGTTGATAGCATTACTTTCTCTCCTACTTTTGTAAAGTTTCTTTAGCTTTGCGAATGTTAAACAGTAAAAAACAAATTTTTCATCATTACCACAATTTCTAACAATTAACAAATAATGATTAATCATTAATCATTAATCATTATCTCAGTATCAACGTACTCCTGAATATAAATGTCATCGAAAAGTTCGTTTTGAACAATGATGATTTGCTTTAATTTTATTAGATTCAATATTGAAAGAAAAGCCACAACAATATGAATTTTGCTTGAGTTTTGAACAAAATCAAAAAAACTCAGGCGTTTATACTTTTTTAACGATTGAATAATTTGTTCAGACTTTTCTTCAATAGAAATGTTTTCGGCTTCGACTAAGTGAACATAATTGTCCTGTTTCAGTCGGGTCAGACATTTTTGGAAAGCGTTCAGCAAATCGAAAAGCGATGCTTTCTTAAATTGATTTTCGTTGCTTTTTTTTGCTAATTCTAGATCCTGTTCAAAAAGATTTCGATAAAAAATGTATCTTTGGTTTTCAGCTAATTGAGAAAGCGAAAGAGCAGCATCTTTAAATTGTTTATATTCAATAAGTTTTTGCACGAGCTGAGCACGTGGGTCTTCAATTTCCTGCTCTGAATCAATATCTGTTTTGGGTAGCAGCATTTGAGATTTAATGTAAAGCAAAGTAGCAGCCATTTGAATAAACTCGCCAGCTAATTCTAAGTCAAGATATTTCATTAGTTTAATATAACTTAAGAACTCCTCAGTAATTTTAGAAATAGGAATATCGTATATATTGAGTTCGTCCCTTCTAATAAAATAGAGGAGCAAATCCATTGGTCCTTCAAAATTATGTACTTTAACTTTATACATTATTCGAATCCGTTATCGCTGTAAACTCTTGGAACACGGTGAGAAAGTGATGTTAGAACTTCATAATGAATAGTGCCGACTTTTTTGGCAACATCGAAGCAATTAATTTCTTCGGTGCCTTGTTTTCCGATTAAAACTACTTCATCATCTATTCTAATATCATCATTTTCAACGTTTACCATACATTCATCCATACAAATTGAGCCGACTATGCTATATCTTTTACCATTAATCAGACATTCTGCCTTATTGGAAAGTGGTTTAAAAAATCCATCACCATAGCCGATTGGTATTGTAACTACTCTACGTTCAGCATCAGAAATATATTCCAAATCATAGCCGACAGTGTCGCCTTTTTTAATATCTCTGACAGAAGAAACGCGGGTATGCAATTCGAGCATTGGCTTCAAATCAGCATATTCTTTCATATTGGGAGCAGGTGGAAGTCCATAAAGAGCCATACCGGGACGAATCAAATTAAAAT
>DAIOVK010000118.1:0-7992 GCA_036759045.1 Kapaibacterium sp. (SeqCode)
GCAGTAGAAAAATCTAAGGCAACATCAAAAGAATAATCTTTTGGTTCAATTACGTTATCTATATCGAAAATATCGGTAATAGTGTAACCGAGTTGCTCAGCTTGGAGTTTAATTTCTTTTCCCATTGCTCCGTAGCCGATAATTGCTATTTTAGGTAGTTTCATAATGTTGATTTGTTGATTCGTTGATTTGTTGATTTGTTTATTTGTTGATTTGTTTATTTGTTTATTTGTTGATTTGTTTATTTGTTGATTTGTTTTCTCCTTCCCAAGTTGCACTTGGGAAGGAAGCTTTCTTTAAAGTTTTACTTTTAAATTATTCAAATATTGGAACACCAAGCGAATTACTTTTATGCTTGTTAATTGAAGTTCTAATTAGAAATAAAGTAAAACTTTTGTGAAAATACCCTTCCCAAGCGCAACTTGGGAAGGAGAATTTATAACTTTTAAAATATTTATAAGTCATGCTATCAACTTGTTGATAGTATGACTGAAAACACTTTAATTGTATCAATTAATACAACTTGGTGTTAGTATGTTCTTTTACTCTTCAGTAGAAAATTTATTCTGCTTTTTGTCATATTCAACAGGGTATTCACCTGTAAAACAAGCGGTACAATAGCTAATCCCTTCATCTTTAGGAACTGCTTCAAGCAGCTTTTCGATAGTAAGATAATGCAAAGAATCCACTCCGAGCGCATTTCCAATTTCCTCTTCGCTGTTATAATCATTAGCAATAAGTTCTTCCCTTGAAGGGAAATCCATTCCATAAAAGCAAGGAAATTTAATTTGAGGAGAAGTAATTTTCATGTGAAGTTGTTTTGGGTTAGCACTCCTAATTAATTTAATTAATGCTTTTGAAGTAGTGCCACGGACAATCGAATCATCAATCATTAAAATATTTCTATCTTCAATAACACCTTTTACTGGATTAAATTTAACTTTAACTTTAAAATTTCTGTTGTTTCGGCCGGGAGCGATGAAAGTCCTGCCGACATAGTGACTACGAATAAGTCCAATTTCAAAAACTGTGTTCGGGTGGTGATTCTGATTAATTCTTGCGTAACCTAGGGCAGCAGTATTAGCACTGTCGGGAACTGAAATAGTGGAAATTTTTTCATTATTTTCTAAAGACATTGGGCTTTCTTCTGCAAGTACTTTACCCAACTTCCTACGAACTTTATCAACATTATGACCAAAAATCTGGCTGTCCGGGCGCGAGAAATAAATATATTCAAAAATGCAGTGGCGGGCTTCAGGAGTATTCTCTACAATATTATATGATTGCATTTCACCGGTTTCACAGGTTTTTCTGTTAATTACAACTATTTCATTATGCTTTACATCTCTTACAAATTCAGCATCAACAATATCGAAAGCACAGGTTTCAGAAGCAACTATATAAGAGTAATCTCCATTTTCTAATTTGATTCTTCCAATATTTAATGGGCGGAAACCATAAGGGTCGCGTGCTGCAATTAGGGAGTCCTCTGTAAGGATTACAAAGGAGTAAGCACCTTCAACGAACTGGAGTGCTTCCCGGATTTGGCCAATTTTGGTTTCTTTTTTGCTATGGGCAATTAAATGAAGGAATATTTCTGTGTCGGTAGTAGTTTGAAAAATTGCACCCTGTTGATGAAGATAATTCCTTAGACATCGGGTATTTGTTAAATTGCCGTTATGAGCAATAGAAAGAATTCCGCTATGGTAAATCATATTAAACGGCTGGATATTGGATTTTTTTGAAGAGCCGGTCGTGGAATAGCGATTGTGAGCAATAGCAGCGATTCCCTTTAAATTTTCAGTCAACGCTTTCCCATCTGAAAAGACGTCTAAAACCAGTCCTGCACCTTTTTCAGTTGAAAATCGCATTTTTTTCTTCTGCTCATCATAATAAAAAGTTGTAATACCAGCTGCTTCCTGACCGCGATGCTGCAGGGAATGTAAGGCATAATAAGAAATAACTGCTGCCTGCGGGTGGTTGAATACTCCAACTATTCCGCAATTACACAGTGGCTTGTCAATTTCTTCTTTTATTTTTTTCATTTTTTTGATTTTTATTTTGTTTATTATTTTCCTATAACAATTAATATTTTTTCAGAAAAAACATTGTTAGTTGATTTATCATTTGCTTCGAAATAAAGTATATATGCACCTTGTGGCATCCGGAAACCATTTTCATTTGTTCCGTCCCATTTAATGCTGCCGACTTTTTCTTTAACGTCAGAATCATATAACTTTTTTACTTCTAAGCCATTTATATCGTAAATTAGTGCAATGACTCTTGCCTCTTCAAAAGGCAAAATATATGAAATATCGCAGTGATTTTTACCAGATATATCTATTGTTGAAAATGGGTTCGGAGATACTGTTATGCTGGATTCTCTGTTTAGTACTTCAGGAAAATTTAATGTAATCTTTAAAGAATCGTTTTCTTGTCTTTCATCTTTTTCATTATAAATATAAGTTAAAAGGGAATACTCGCCACTTGAATTTAAAAATGAAAAAACTTTTTTTAAAGGAATCTCATTTTTAGTAATATTATCATCTGAAATGATTAAATTTCCATCTAAAAAAAGTTCATTTTCCTCATAAATGTTATTTTTATTCAAATCAATATACTGTTTCAAATAGCAATTATTTAGCAGATTTTTACCATTATTTCGAATCGCAATGCACAAACTCGAATAGTTCAAAATAAATACTGAATCTAGCTTTAAGTCGTATTCTGCAATGGAAACACTATTTAGCCAGCCGCATGTAGCGCTATCTTTAGAAACAGAGGGGAGCATATTTTCCGAAGAAATGCATACTTTTTCCCAATCAATTCTTTCAAGCGAAATTCCCTTTTTTCCCCATTTCATATTGTAAAAAACTGAATCAACTACTTCCGAGTTTTCATTTTTCAAAACGATTTCATCAGTAGTATTGTTTAAAGTAGGGAAATTCATTTCATACAAAGGGATTGAAGCGGGAATAATTCTTTTTTCTTTTAAAGCAAACGTATCTTTTGTTAAAATGCAATATGATTTGGAGTATATTATTATTTCTGGCAGAATTTTGGTATTAGATGCATCTGAAATTGAGTATGAAAGTAAGGTTAAGGTGGAATCGTTTGGATTGTATAGTTCAATCCATTCCGGCTCATCATCAAGAGGAGCCGGCATAAACTCATTTACTATAACAGGATGTGTAAACAATTCCAAATTGGAAATGAATAAAAAAAAACTATGATTAACGATATATAAAACGAACTTTTCATTTTATTGATTATTTAAACTACTTTGATAATATTGACTAATAGCTGGAATATCAGAGTTGTCAATTAAAATGTCTAATAATTCTGTTAGTTGTCGTTCATCATTTTCATTAAATCTATCAAGTACAGGGCTATCCATATCAAACACGCCAAAGAGAATATTATCACGAATCAAAGGAATTACTATTTCGGAATTTGATGTTGGGTCGCAAGGAATATGCCCGGGAAAAATATGCACATTGCCTACGATTAGTGGTTTCTTATGATGAGCTGCACTTCCGCAAACTCCCTTACCAATTGGTATTCTAAAGCATGCTGGCTTACCCTGAAATGGTCCTAATACTAATTGTTCGTCTGACATCAAGTAAAATCCTACCCAGTTTATATCCTTTATTCCATTGAAAAGTAATGAAGAAAAAGTTGAGGCATTGGCTATGAAGTTAGTCTCGCCTCTTATCATATCTTCTAATCTTTGTCTTAAATTTGTGTACATAATTTTAAAATTACACTTTTTTAAAATATAAATATATGAAAAGATTAGTAAATTTTTCAATGATTTTTTGATTATTAAGATTCTTGAGTTGCTTGGGTTTTTAGGAAAGTGAGAACAAAGATGTCTTACACCTCGGAGATGTAGGGCTTCTGGCTCTTAAACTTTCGCAAAGTTCTCTAAAATTTTACGAAAGTATGTCATACGATAAACAAGTTTATTGTGTGACTTGAATATATCCTTTTGTTCTCCTTCCCAAGTGCAACTTGGGAAGGAGAATATTTCATTAAATCACTTTAAATCGGCTATCGGCTTTTAAGTTACTGGTCATTGAGCTTGTCGAAATGACCATTTTTTCCGTTTATGGTTTTAATTATTAGTCATTTTGTTAGTAAAAATACGAATAACGAATAACTAATGACCTATAAAACTATTTTAAAAATGGGTTCTGACATTCGTCAGAATGAAGTATTATGTGATGTCATCTCTATTTAAATAAAGTTCTTACTTCATTTTGGGGTTCGGAATGACACAAGATAGTAAGTCTTTTAACGAATTTCTACACTAATGACAATCACCATTAACTAATGACTAATTGGTAACTCACTTTTAAAATAAGAGTTTTCATTTGATAAACTGCGAAATAAAAAACTACGAGGCGACTTGAGTTCTGAAATTTAGCTAAAAGTTAAAAATAAATAATTTGTTTTAAATCAATAATTTTGTTAAATTTGATGTTTTTGTATAAGATAAGGAAAAATATTTAAAACTTTGAGTCAGAAAAGAGGAAAACCGAGAACAGCAAAAGGATTAGCTGCTTTATGCGCTAATCTTGCAGATGAGAAAATAGCAAGCGATATTTTAATAATGGATTTATCGCATATTGAAAGTTCTCCAGCTGATTATTTTGTAATGTGTTCAAGCGATTCGGACATACAGTGCCGCGCTATTGCCGAGCATATAGCAGTAGAATGTAAACAATTAGGTGTGCAAATTCCTAAAGTAGAAGGCGCTGAAAATGCTAAGTGGATTCTGCTAGATTTTTTCGATGTTGTCGTCCATATTATGCTTAAGGACATTCGCAAATTTTATAAATTAGAAAACTTATGGGGCGACTCAAAGTTTTTCCAGCTAAATGAAGAGGGCATTCCTAAACCAATCAAAAAGAAAGATTTATTTAAAAGCACTGAAACAGAATGAAACACCCAATTATAACTGACATTTTTGTTAAGGGATTAAAAAAATTGGGTATTTCTGAAATAGATACACTCCAATTTGAAACTCCCAACAATACTGAACACGGCGACCTATCAACAAATATTGCAATGAAATTAGCAAAGCAGTTGAAAAAAAAGCCAATTGATATTGCTAATGAATTAATTGATTTATTAGAATATGACAAAACTCTTATTGATTCAATCAATGCGGTAAATCCAGGCTTTATAAATATAAAACTAACGAAATTTTATTTGATTAGTAATTTTATAAAAGTTGTTGATAAGGGAACTGAAATTGGACGCCTTAATCTTGGCAATAAAAAGAAAGTAAATATTGAATATGTAAGTGCAAATCCTACTGGACTGCTTCATCTTGGGCATGGCAGAAATGCAGCAATTGGCGATACTATTGCAAATATTTTTGATTGGTGCGGTTTTGACGTTACCCGCGAGTATTATTTCAATAATGCCGGCAACCAGATGAACAATCTTGCTAAATCAATTTTTGCAAGATACCGCCAACTGCTCGGAGATGAAGATTTTCCTTTTCCAGAAGATGGCTACCACGGCGAATATATTAAGGAAATCGCACAAAATATTGTTAATGAGCACAAGAACCTTTTTAAAGAAGAAACTGCTGATAATTTAGCCCAATTAAGAAAAATTGGTGAAAAATACTGCTTCGACAAAATTATCTATACAATGAAGCAAATGGACGTCAATCACGATGTTTACTTCAATGAAGATACGCTTTACAGCAGTGGCGACATTCAAAAAGCTATTGACGCTTTAAAAGAAAAGGAACTTGTGTACGAAAAAGAGGGTGCTACCTGGCTTGCTTATTCCAAACTTGGAATGAAAGACGACAGGGTAATTGTTAAATCAAGCGGTGAACCAACTTATCGCCTGCCAGACATTGCATATCATTTGAATAAATTAAATCGTGGATTTGATACTATAATTGATGTGCTTGGCTCAGACCATATCGCTTCGGCGCCCGATGTAATTAAAGCTGTCGATGCACTCGGATACGATTCAAATAAAATTAAAATACTGTTTTATCAATTCGTTACTTTAACCGAAGCAGGCGAGCAAATTAAAATGTCTAAGCGTTCAGGAAAATCATACACTTTAGATGAGTTGCTTGACGAGGTAGGAGCTGATGTCGTCCGCTTTTTCCTTCAAATGCGTGCATCAACAACTCATCTTGAGTTTGACTTAACACTTGCAAAAGAACAAAGCGATAAAAACCCTGTATTTTATCTGCAATACGCCCATGCACGTATCTGCTCAATTATTGCTAATGCAAAAGAAAAGGGAATTGCAATTAGCAATTCACCAGATTTTTCTTTGTTAAACTCTGCTGAAGAAATAGCATTAATAAAGGAAATATTGAATTTTGAAGATACGATTGAACTGGCATCAAATAAATTGGAAACGAACATTATAACTGAATATTTACGTGGCTTAGCGACTGCATTTCATCAGTTTTATCATAATTGCAGAATTATCGGTTCTGAGGAAGCGATTTTGCAAGCTCGAATTAACTTGGCAATTACAACTAAAAATATATTATTTAATGGACTTAAAATACTCGGTATTTCTGCTCCGGAAAAAATGTAATTTAATTTTGAAAATCTTTAATCCTAAATAGGAGAAATAATTATGTCTGATGTTGTTTATATGACAAAGGAAAGAGTTCAGGAATTAGAAGAAGAAATTCATCATTTAAAAGCAGTGGATAGAAAAGAAGTTGCTCAAAAAATCGCAGATGCACGTTCACACGGCGATTTATCTGAAAATGCTGAATATGACGCTGCAAAACATATGCAGGAACTTCTTGAAATAAAAATCAATAAATTAGAGCAAACTTTAGGGCGGGTGCAAGTGATTAAGCCAGATGAACTGCCTAACGATAAAGTATATATTCTTTCAAAAGTGAAAGTAAAAAATAAAAAAAATAATTCTATTTTTGAATATACTCTCGTAAGCGATGCTGAAGCAGATTTTGAGAAAAAGAAGCTTTCTATTATGTCGCCAATCGGCAAAGCATTGATGGGAAAATCTATTGGCGACGAAGTTGAAATTCATGCTCCCGCGGGAAAAATGCTATTTGAAATTCTTGATATTAACAGATAATTAAATAGGTTTATAATGCTTTATATAACAAAAATTACTAATTTTTCTGCATCTCATCGTCTTTTTAATCCAAATTTAAGCGATGAGGAAAATGAAAAATTATTCGATAAATGCAATAACAAAAACGGACACGGACACAACTACAAGCTGGAAATCACTATTTCCGGCGAAGTAAATCCCGTTTCAGGTTATGTTATTGATTTGAAATTATTGAAAAAAATAATTGAAGAAGAAATAATAGAAAAAGTTGACCACACAAATTTGAATTTAGATGTTGATTTCCTGAAAGGCACCATTCCATCGGTAGAAAACCTTGCAATCGCTTTTTGGAATATACTCGAAAACAAATTGCCAAGTGGAAAGCTTTATAAAATAAAATTATTTGAAACCGAAAACAGCTTTGTAGAATACTATGGCAACTAACGAAAACATTAGGAAAAAAATAAGTAAAAAAAGCACAATTAAAAACGAGGAAACAGCAAAGGCATTAACAGAATTACAATTCCCGACTGAAAATGGTGACGGACAAGAGCTTTACGATGCAAACGATAACCGCATAATTACTTTGGAAGAGCGGACAGAAATGCTAGAAAAACTTGAGCATAAATTCGTTGAAGTAATGGATATTCTTCGAATAAGTCGGAATGACCCAAACTGCGAAAGAACCCCCCGCCGTCTTTCTAAGATGTTTATAAATGAACTGCTTGCAGGTAGATATGCTCCACCACCCAAAAGCACCATTTTCCCAAACAGAAAAAAAGTTGATGAGCTAATTATAAGCAAGGGAATTGAGGTAATGTCGGTTTGTTCACATCATTGGCAGCCAATTTCCGGCACCTGTGCTATCGGATATATTCCCGGAAATTATGTTATTGGTATTTCGAAGCT
>DAIOVK010000119.1:0-7916 GCA_036759045.1 Kapaibacterium sp. (SeqCode)
TGATAGTATGACTGAGAAAAGATGTCATTGGTAAGCGCAGCGAAGAATCTCACAAACTCAGAACTTCTGCCTCCATAACGAAAATAATGGAGTTATGATAATTGCCTCGTAAATAATAATTTCGTAGTTAGCAATTAATATTTTATTAGTTATTGGTCATTGGTTATTACTTGTTAGTAAAAATACTAATGACTAACAACCAATGACCAATGACTAAAACCTCTTTGTCTGTTCTTATTAGAAAAAACAGAGAAGGATTCTGACATCCGTCAGAACGACAAGCATCCGAAATAAAAAACTACGAAGTGGCAGGAGTTCTGCATTTTTGATAATTCAAGAATCCATCTAAAAAATTACTATTTTATATTTGACAATAAAATATTATATTGCATTTTTGATTTAAAAGGTTGAATTTATGCTTTTAGAATATATACCTTTAATTTTGATGGTAGTAATAGGATTCGGGACAGCAATAGTCTTTTTACTACTTTCTGAGTGGCTCGGAGCAAAACGCAGCACCTTTGAGAAGCAATCTACTTATGAAAGTGGAATGTTGCCGGTAAGGCAGGCACGCGAGAGATTTTCAGTGAAATTTTATTTAATAGCAATGAGTTTCATTGTATTCGATATTGAAGTTGTTTTTCTTTATCCTTGGGCAGTTCAGTTCAAGGAATTAGCTCCGGCTGGAATTATAGCAATGCTAATATTTATAGTAATACTTTTTGTAGGATATTTTTACGAATTGCTTAAAGGGGGCTTAGATTGGGATTAGACAAACAAATAGAAAAGCAGGGATTTATCACAACAACAGTAGAAGAGGTAATTCGCTGGGCTCAAAGGAGTTCAGTTTGGCCTATGCCACTTGGAATTTCGTGCTGCGGTATTGAAATGATGGCATTTGCCGGACCTCGTTTTGACGTTGCCCGCTTTGGTTCTGAAGTATTTCGTATGACCCCGAGACAATCAGATATGCTGCTTGTAGCTGGAACTGTTACATACAAAATGGCTTGGGTAGTTCGTAAGATTTATGACCAGATGCCAGACCCCAAATGGGTAGTTTCAATGGGCGTATGCGCTTCAACCGGTGGAATGTTCCGCAGTTATTCTGTCGTTCAGGGAATTGACCAGTTTCTGCCAGTGGATTGCTATATTTCCGGCTGCCCGCCCAGACCTGAATCAGTTTTGCTTGCTCTTATGAAAATTCAGGATAAAATTAAGAAATACAAGCCAGACGCTTTTAACTTTGGAAAAGACGTTAGCACAACACCATATCAGGAGCAAATCCCCATTATTTCAAATGCAAAATAAATTTATTTTAGATTCAGAAAAATGGTTAAGCAAGCCGCGAATTCTATGCGGCTTGATGACAGGAACATCTCTTGATGGAATTGATGTTGCTATCTGCTCTTTTTCTAATTCTGAAAGGAAACATTCCTTTAAATTAATTGCTTTCCAAACATACCCTTTCTCAAATGAAATTAGAACAATTTTAAAAGAAATCATTTCAAAAAAAAGGTTTGTTGATGATGTTTCTTTTATTCACTTTGCTTTATCAAAAATATATGCTGATGCGATAACAGATTTATGTGAAAAAAGTTTAGTTGAGTTAAAAGATATTGATGCTATTGGAATGCATGGTCAAACTGTTTGGCATCAGCCCAAGCAAAAGGAAATTGACAGATTGAGAATAAGTTCTACTTTTCAGCTTGGAAGTGGCTCTTACCTTGCTAAATTGCTTGATATTCCAGTAGTTTATGATTTTCGTTCTGCTGATATTGCTCTTGGCGGTCAGGGTGCCCCTCTCGTTCCGATTTTTGATTATAATTTCCTCAGAAGTGAGAATGAAAATGTGGCATGCCTTAATATTGGCGGTATATCAAATATTACATATTTACCAAAAAACTGCTCAACAAGCGATGTAATTGCCTTTGACACAGGTCCCGGAAACGTTTGGATTGATTTAATTGCAAATGAATTTTTTAATTTGAATTTTGATGAAAATGGAAAGTATGCCAGACTGGGAAAAATTAATATTCCACTATTAAATAAATTGAAGAATATTGATTTTATTAATTTAAAGCCACCAAAATCTACAGGAAGAGAACTTTTCAACAGGGAAACTTTATATAATCTAATTAGCAATGAACAGAAAAATGATATTTTAGCAACTTTAACTTACTTTACAGCTTGGAGTATTGCAGAAAATATCAAAATATTTTTAAAACAAGTAGATGGTGTGATTCTGTCCGGAGGAGGAGCAAACAATTTATACTTGATTGAATTACTGAAAAAAGAATTGCCGAAAGTAGCATTTAAAATTAGTGATGAGTTTGGTATAAATTCTGATGCAAAAGAAGCAATCTGTTTTGCATATTTAGCATACAGAACTCTGGCAGGACTGCCGGGCAACATTTGCTCAGTAACAGGAGCCAGCAAAGAAACTATCCTTGGAGCAATTGCAATTTAACTTCAAACCTACAGTATTTTTTCCAGTCATACGAGCAACAAGTTGATAGCATGACTTTATACAAATAACAAGGGGTTGCAACCCCTTGTTAATATTTAGAAAGCATAACATAGTTAATTTTTCAAAAGTAAACGTCATCGTATATATTCGTATAGGAATGACAGATAAAATTAAACTTGTTGTTGTCGATTTATTATCAAATGGTTACAACATTTTACTTCTGATTCTTAATTAAAAAGAAGCTATGGCTAACTTCCGAAACAGAGCCAAAAACACCAATTGCACCATTAACACTTGAAAGTTGTGGGTCATAACTCCCCTTTATTATATATTGTAAAAACCAATTCAAGTAATTAGCATCAGGAACATAGACTTTTACAGTATGCTTTCCAAACCATTTAAAAACAGTCCATACAATAGGAGTTTTTGTTGTTGGTAAAAAAGACCAGCTCGTTAAATTATAAAAGTAATGGTCTTCATCTTCGTTCCAGGGTCTTATAATTCTTCTGTTTTTCTCTTCAGTCGGAGGATTTAAATATTTTCCGTAATCTAAGGTATCGTGGCAAACAACACTTAATAAGTAAAACATATTATTTGGAACAGGAACGTATTCGATTCTTAGTGAATCAACCGGGGCAAGTTTTAAAGTATCTTTTGGGTAATAAATAGTATCACCCGGCGTATAAATCCAGTTAGTTCGCTTTGGAGAAATCGTTTTTCCTGTGATTATACTTCCGTCTTTTAATTTAATCTCTAAAGTATATGTTGTTTCAGATTTTACTTTTTCAGAAGTATCAGGGAAATAATATCCCGGATTATTATCGTTGCGGAAAATTAAATTGTATTCTTTTCCCTCAGTTCTGATTATAACTTCTGCGTCACTAATCAAGCTTGCATTATAATCAAATGGTTTATTGAGAGGTTGAGTTTTCATAACAATAATTTTTTCGATTGGCTTATCAACTATTAAAACTGCTTCAACAAAAGTTGCTGGAGTATAGTCAGATGGAATTGGGTCTTCGCAGGACGAAAGAAAAAATGTAAGAAATGTAAGTGGAATTAAATATTTTAAAAATAAATTAATAAAGTTAATTCTGTCTTGCATTGCATTACTTTCAGAAATCAGGCAATTATTTGAAGAATTATTGCTTTTATTTTCTTCTGAAAAATCCATTGAATTGCTATTGTATTTAAAAATTGCTTGTTTCATACTCTCACCTTAAAATTTTATTTCATAAGAAATTGAAGGAATAATTGGTAATAAGCGTACATCTTCTACCTTAGTATCAAGTTCCCGCGTGTTATAATACCTAAACCAAATATCGCGTCTGTTGTAAACGTTGTAAATATCAAAAATTAATTTAGAATTTAATCCTAACGTTTTAAAAGAGTAGCTCACATTAACATTCAATTGATGAGAAGGTGGTAGCCGCAAGCCATATCTTTGAGAAGGAACAATTTTTCCTCTGCCATAATTATCATCAGGCAATCTGCTTTGGAAGCGGGAAGTAGCACCTGTATAAGACTGACCGGACTGAAAAGTAAATGATGCACCAACATCCCAGTCATCATTAATTGCATATTGCAGAACAATTTTTAAGTCGTGTAATCTGTCGTATTTCGGTCTGAATTCCTTGCCATTATTAACTTCTTTAAAAGTAGCGAAAATGTAACCAATAGCATAGCCAATCCAACCATTGAGCTTGCCCGTCTTTTTCTGTAAGAAAACTTCTGCTCCGTAAGCATTTGCATTCCCGACATAGAAAACATCTTTAACAACATCAACAGTAATGGCATTCATATTGATTTCGTTAATATTAGAAAATCTTTTATAATATAAATCGAAATTCAAATCATACCCTTCGGTGGGTTTCGTTTCTAAAGAAAGAATATAGTGAATTGACTTGCTAATACCGATAGAGCTATCAGTTGGCAGCCAGGTATCGAAGAATGAAAAATCGGGTTGAGATGCTAATCTTAAACTCTGATGGAAAATTCCAAATGCTGCTTTTATTGCAATATTATCCTGAATCTGATAGCGCAATGCTAATCTTGGGTCAAAAGAATATTTTTCTGATAATGTCCAGTAATTTGCTCTAAGTCCGGCTTGTAAAGATAATAGTTCAGTTATCCGATAGTTGGTTTGAGCAAATAAACTATGATTCCAGTCGTTAACCTTTAGATTAATAGTACCGCCGCTACTGCCGGTTTTTGTGGAATCGGTATTTCCTGTAAAGTTCTGCAAATATTTAAAAGTAAATCCAGTTGATTCAAAACCAAATTTTGTGGTTAGCTCCTCAGATGCAAACCATTCTAAAGCTCCTTTAACCGTATAGTCAGTTATTGAATTATCTATTAAAAATTCGTAACCGGAGTTATCTCCTTTAAATGTGTTTATATATTGACTAGCGCTAATATTTAGAGTAGAAAATAAAGAATTGGAAAACAAGTGCGTCCATTTTCCAGCAGCCAAACGATTACCCACTTCAAGTTCCATTTTCATTCCATAGCTTTCAATGCTGAAATTATCAGCACTTAGAAATCCACTAAGAGAAACTTTATCATCATCTGAAAGATTTTGAGTGATTTTTGCATTTACATCATAGAAATTGAAATCTGGGAAAGGGCTTTCAGGGTCATCTGGAATGAATGCTTTTATAACCTCAAGGTAAGTTCGGCGACCTCCTAAGAACCATGAGCCATTTCCGAGAGGTCCTTCAAGGGATAATCTTGAGGAAATCAATCCGATTGAACCCATACCTTCAACTTTGCTTTTATTTCCGTCTTTTTGTGTCAAATTAAGTACAGCAGATAATCTTCCTCCAAATTCAGCGGGGAAACCACCTTTAATTAGCTCAACGTCTTTTATAGCTTCACTGTTAAAAGTAGAAATAAAACCAAATAAGTGTGAAGGATTATAAACGCTTGTTCCATCTAAAAGCACTAAATTTTGGTCCGGCGAACCACCTCGGACAAATAATCCGCTTGATATTTGAGAAGATGTAAGCACTCCGGGTAAATACTGTAAAGCTCGAAATACATCTGATTCTCCACCAATCTTAAATTTCTTGATTTGCTGAACAGGTATATTAACTTTGCTAACCATTATTTCGCGCTGCTCAACGTCTTTATTTGCTTCTACTGATACTTCTTCTGTTTCTACTGAACTTATCTTTAATTTGAAGTCTCGTCTTATGTTTTGATTGTTAAATTTTATTTTTTCTACTTTTGTTTCATAACCAATGCAGGAAATAAGAATTTCATAATCACCTTGCACCAAGCCGGAAATAGAGTAGAACCCACTTTTATTGGTATAGGCACCAAGCCGGGCATTTTTGATTGAGACTGTCGCACCGATTAGTGTTTCTCCTGTTTCTTCATCACTAACGAAACCACTTATTGATAATGAATTTGATGATAGATTTTCTTTGCTTGTTAAAAATTGGAATGAAATTAGAAAAATGATTGAACATACTAAAATAAACTTGTTTTTCATATCCTCCTCGAAAAAAAACTAATTTCTTTATAATACGAATACAACAAAAAAAAGTTCAGATTATTCTTTTGTATATTTGTTGGTGTAAACGTAATAAAGGTATGTATATTATAGAAAAAATTATAACACATTGAAAAATAAGAATAAATGGTGTTTTTCCCTAATTGTTACCAATGACATAGCGACTTCTGTCAACAAAACTTTACAAAAGTTAAGAAACTTTCGCAAAGTGTAAGGAAAAACAACGTAGTTGCTTCCTGTTTGTAGGAAAATGGGCGCAACTACATTACTTTTCTTATTATCATCAATATTTCTACAAACTGGATACTCCTACGGAGTAGAAAGAAAATAAAACTCTGTCCAATGTGAGTTCAAATACTTTTAAATGATTTTAAACTTTCGTAAAGTAAGAAGAGCTAAATACTTTCGTAAAGTTTCTTAACTTTGCGAAAGTTAAAAATCTAAACTTTCTAAACCTTATGTTATCTCCATTTAAATGAAGCATTTGCTTTATCAGTGGATTCGGAATGACTGGTAAAATTGAATTTTTAAAACTACCCATTAGTTAGTCAAAAAAAAACCTTCTAATATTTCCAAATATTAGAAGGTTTTTTACTTTAATTTAAAATCTAATTAGAACTTGTTCTTTGTAATTTTTTCGGCATCAGGGAAAAGTTCAATAGCTTTATTTAATTGTTTATCGACCTGGCTGTAAATTTGAAGCATTTTATTTCTATCCCAAAGAACCCTTGCAATGAATGCTTTTATAGAAATAGTAATATAATCTTCATCAATTTTGTATAGCTCTTCATCCCATTCTATTCCCTTTGACACAGCGAGTTCTTTAAAGGATTTTATCATTTGCTTATCCACGTTGAAATGCAAGTAAAAATCAGAATAATTGTCCTGATATTTCTTTTTGATATTAGCACCTTCGTTGCTATGCATAAATTTATCAGTAAATTCGTTGAAAAGATTTTTTCTGCGAATTTCAATGCTCATCTTGTTAATTGTATCAGATTTAATAATATAGTCTGGAGTAACACCACCACCGCCGAATACGGTTCTACCATTGCGTGTTTTGTAAAGTGGTAGAGAGTTAATATCAATAGTATCTTTTTCTTTAGCTTCAGCATTGATTTTAACAACCTGGTCTTTAATTTTCTTAATTGCATTTGTAATGTATGACCCTTCTTCAAGTTCAAGGCGTCCTACCAAATGACGATATTTATCTTTGTCTTTGTATGGTCTTTGAATGCACCTTCCTGAAGGAGTATAATATTTGGCAATAGTGATTCTGTAAGCAGAGCCATCTTCGAGAGTATACTGACGTTGCACCAAACCTTTTCCATAAGAAGTTTCGCCGACAATAAGTCCTCTGTCTAAATCCTGAATAGAGCCGGAAACGATTTCGCTTGCCGAAGCTGAGCCGGCATTAACTAACACGATGAGGGGCATTTTTTCAAACTGACTGCCACTTTTTCCGATATAATATTCATCAAATTGGCTGAATCTTCCTTTTGTATAAACAATTGTATCGCCTGCACCAACAAATTCGTCAGCCATATTAAATGCCTGATTTAAATAGCCACCGGGATTTCCGCGCAAGTCAAGCATAATTTTCTTCATTCCCAATTCTTTAAGAGCAAGCAGAGCATTGTGCAATTCTTCCATCGTCGTTTGTGCAAATCTGTTTACTTGAACATATCCAATATCAGTGCCTTCAATCATATAGTAAGCATCAACAGTATAAAGCGGAATCTTATCACGGGTAACTGAAAAGTTCAATAAATTCTTTTCGCCTGAGCGGTAAATCTGCAATTCAACTATTGTTCCTTTTGGACCTTTCAATTTTTTGGGTACTTCAGAACGTGCTATCCCGACTGCATTTTGTCCATCTATTTTAACAATTTTATCTCCTGATTGGATGCCAAGTGCTTCGCTCGGACCGCC
>DAIOVK010000120.1:0-7877 GCA_036759045.1 Kapaibacterium sp. (SeqCode)
ATTTTTCCGTGATTATTTATTATAGAATTAACTACTGTGTCTAAATTATCTACGTTAATATTTTTGAATACCCATTTTCGCATCAGCCCTACAATTAATCCACCTAAAGCCGGAATTAGCGGTATTATTAACAAATACCAGCCAAGGTACGATGATGCTGATACTCTGATAAAAGTGAAAAAACTTTCTGCAAATTCCATCGTCAAATGGAATAAATACACAAAAAAGCCAATTACAATTCCGACTATTCCAGATATGATTAATACTGAATAATCACTTGATTTGTATTCGTCAATCTTTTCTAATGTATCAATTACAGGGCGGGCATTATATTTTGCCTTGCTTATAAAAAAGGAGATAAATAAATATATGTTGTAAAATAAACGTCTCATTTTTTGATGAAAACATCAATTTAAAACTTCTTTAACGTTTTTGTAAAAAAAATATTTAGGAGAGTTCTAAAAATCGTTATTCAGAGAGGAATATATATGAAAGCGTTTGCTTTTGTGGAAATGAACTTTATGAGAAGAAAGCAATACAGTCAACAAACTGCTCGTATGACTGGGAAACTGTAATACTGGTTGCGGAAAACATTTACTATAATAATACAATCCCTGTTGGGATAGTTTGGATTGTTTGTTTTGTAGAGACAGGTCTGAGACCTGTCTCTACGGGTGTTATGTTGATTTTTGTAGAGACGCAGCATGCTGAGTCTCTACAGGTTCATTTTTAACGGCAGAAGTGCAACACTTTGAAAGTGTAGCACATATTTAATCTTTTCTTTTATCCCGCAAGGGATTATATTATGTGTTTGTCTTTGAACTGTGATTTTTGTGATTTATATGATGAAGATGATTAAGAAAGAAAATCATTTCTTAATCATATAAATCATAGTTCAGAATATTCAAGGAACTTTTCTTTTATCCCGCAAGGGATTGTATTATTGTAGAAAAAATGAAACACCGAAATTGATTTATCCCGTCAGGGATTATATTATGTGTTTGTTTTTGAACTGTGATTTATTTGATTTATTTGATGAAGATGATTAAGAAAGAAAATATGGAATATCTTATTTTGAATAGCCACGAGCTTTAGCTCGTGGAAAGGAAAAATATAACTCCCCCGTCAAACCATTTCCACGAGCTAAAGCTCGTGGCTATTCATTTCAAATCCGCATCTATTACGATGTCGTAACTATGTTGCTATTTTTTCAAATTTTTGTAGAGACGCAGCATGCTGCGTCTCTACAAGTGTTTTATTCTCGTCAGATGTGCCACACTTTGAAAGTGTGGCACATCTTTATTCTTTTTCTTTAATCCCTGGCGGGATAGTTTCCAAGATGGACTCCAACTCCAAGGTGGAGTTCATCTTTTCTATAAAAAAAACCTTCCTAAATAAAATTTAGGAAGGAAAGTCATTAAATGCAAAAAATGTCCAACATATAGAAATTGTTGGACATCTGATATCAAACTTACTCAAAGTTCTTAAACCTTGAGTAAGTTTTAGAATATGTATAAATCTGTTTATTTCAATGGAAAAAATACTGAATACCTGTTATTGAAGCTAAAAGATGATACTTCAGTACCATTTGAAGAAGTTAGATAACGCAGAAACTTTTGATTATCTTTAATTTGCCATACTAAAATTTCATCAGATTTATAATCATATAAGACTCGATTAAAGTTTCCACGTTCAACTAAACTAATCTTTCCTTCCCGCTTTATATCTGTTCTGAATAGCGCTTGCTGAGTCGCAATAAAGCCATAGCCAACACTTGAAACAGAAAAGCAGTTTGGAAATTGGTTTTCTGCTTTGTAGCTACCTATTGAAATTGGGACCTGATATAACTGGTTTCGTGATTCAACATCAAATATAGTAACCATTGAAGCAGATTTAGTTTCAGTTGTATCTTCCTTTCCATCTCCTAAGCTAATAATAGCAACTTTTTTATTATCACTGCTGATGTCAACGAATGCTGGTTTACTCGGAACGTTTAAAACAGCTTCCTGAGTGTGAGTCCTTGAGTCAACGATTGAAACAGTGTTGTCAGTTTTGTTTGTAATAAAAATCTGATTTCCCGAAACCGCTATTGATGAAGTTCCTTTACCTACCTGAATAGTTCTTGGTATGGTATAGTTTGTCAAATCAAGAAGAGAAACCGAACTACCATTTCTATGAATTATGTAGCAATCAGTAGCATTTGGAAAGCAAGCTGAAATTGGTTTTTCATTAGACAGGGTAAAATCTATAGTAGCTTTTAATCTGTATGAATTAGCATCAAGAACAAAAATTTTGAAGCTTTCTGGAACGAATAAAAATATTTCATCTCGGTAAACCAAAATATTTTCAATAGGATTATCTAATTGAAAACTATTGAATTGGCTAATTATATCCTCATACTCAATTGTATTCGAAGGTATATTCACAAGTGAAAGGACATAAGGCGATTCATTGCTTGCTGCAAGCACGGAATGCAATGATTTTGTGCTATCTATAACTTTTTCATCGCCACAGGAAAAAAGCATTAATGCAAATAAGCATAAGCTAAGAAGTAAGCTAAATTTTTTCATTATAGTTCTTTTATTAGTTCTTTCATAAGAAAAGTTAATTTTGGCTCTGCCTTTGAAGCAGTTTCAATAATTTCGTCAATTGAAGTTGGTTTTAATACTTCCGGAATACATTCATCAGTTATAATCGAAAGGCCAAATACTTCCAATCCACTTTGTTTTGCAACAATATTTTCTGGAACGGTACTCATTCCAATAGCATCGGCACCAATTATTTGCAACATCTTGTACTCTGCTCTGGTTTCAAGAGAAGGTCCGCTCATAATAGCGTAAGTGCCTTTTTTTACAGGAATTTTGTTTTCTAAAGCAATATTTTCAACTATTGAAGATAAACGCTTTGAGTATGGCTCACTCATATCAGGATAGCGTGGACCGAAAGAATCATCGTTAATTCCAATTAAAGGATTATCGCCAAGTAAATTTATATGGTCTTCAATAATCATTATATCGCCTTTTTTAATATGAGGATTAAGAGAACCGCATGCATTGGAAATTAAAAGAGTTTTTATCCCAAGATATTTCATAACGCGAACCGGGAATGTTACCTGTTTTAAATTATATCCCTCATAAAAGTGGAACCTGCCTTGCATTGCAACAATTGGTTTTCCTGCAATTGTTCCGAAAATCAACTGTCCACTATGCGAACTTCCTGTAGAATGGGGAAAATGAGGTATTTCAGAATAATGAACAGTGCTTTCAACTTGTATTTCTTTAGCAAGTCCGCCAAGGCCTGTTCCTAAAATTATTCCAATTTCTGGAATTAATTGTGTTTTTTGTCGAATAACTGCAATTGCTTCTTCAATCTGTTTTTTGATTTTTTCTGCTAATGTGTCCATATTCTTGTAATTCATTTAATTTATAAATTTATTAGTTAATACTTCTTTCTTATTAATTAATCTTTTTCTTCTTTTCTAAAACAAATATTAAACAAGTTTTAGTGCTATAAAGTTACACATATTTTTCTTCACAATGTAATTAATTGTAATTTATCAATTTTTTTTAAAATTTCAAAATAAAATATAAAAAAAACTTACTAAGTACTTTTATATGCTTAGTAAGTTTTAAATTAAAAAAAAATTAAGAACTCCAGACCTCCATAACAAAAATAAAGGAGTTAGGAGAATTGCCTCGTACAGAATGATTTCGCAAATTATCCAGAAAAGGTGTCTTTCTGAACCCCAAAATGAAGCAAATGCTTTATTTAAATAGAAATGACATAAGTTTACCCTGTCATTCCGAAACGAAGTGAGGAATGACATCTCTGCTTGTCATATCCTTTTAAATAAAGTACTTGCAATATCTCGGGATTCAGAATGAAATTTATATTATTTAATATTTGCAATTTAGTATTTATGTAAAGATTTGTAAATAAACGTTAAAATTGATAAATCTTAACAAGAAAAAATTTTAAATTTAGAATTACTAATGTAATTTTATAATAATAAATTTCAATAAAAAGAAAAGTGCAATAAATAAAGATAAATTTAAGCAGGATTATAAAACATAAAAATAAAGAATAGTAAAATGTTTTTTTTAATTATTAATAGGAGAAATTCTATGAAAAAGCTTACACTCACGATTTTTGCATTATTTTTATTAACAGTATGCTTAAATGCACAGCCGAAGTACATCGCAGTCCAGCTTGGCAATAACGTCAGTTTCTACACCAATTTAGACTCTGCAATAGTAAATGCACCAGCAGGAGCAGACATTTATATTCCCGGCGGACTTTATCCCCACAATTCTTATTTATTGATTGATAAGAAGTTAAATCTAAATGGAGTTGGGCATTATCCGATTGATGGAGCCAACGTAACTAAAACAACCATTGAAGGCGATTTAAGATTTATTACCGGAGCCGATTCGAGTAAAATCACCGGTATTCATTTGAACGGCTCAATCAGATTTGGAACTATTTCTGAAAACGATGCTGTAAATGATATTATTATATCAAGATGCAATCTCCATAGTATAGAATTGGGATATTCCGATTATGCCCCATATTCAAATAATGTAATCATTACTGAAAATGTATTAAGAAATTCTGGTGGCGGTAATTATGGTATTCACGGTCATTATTGCTCAAATATTCTTATTCATAAAAATATTTTAGCAGGTGCTGTTGGATATTTAAATCAAAGTGTGATTATTTCTAATAATGTTTTTCTCGGTTACTATGAATGGACTTATCCTTACTTCCCATTGCATAATGTTTCTTTTTCTTTAATCAAAAACAATATTTTTAACTATGATGTAGCTACTTTCAATAATGTTTACACTAATACAATCAGAAATAATGTTTTTAAAGCTGATATTACTGAATGGGGTGATAACTTAAACCAATTTAATATTTTAGCTGTTCCCGCTGAGCAAATTTTTGTAAACCAAAACGGAACTGCATTCAGCTATGACCATAATTATCAGTTGGTTGAAACTTCTCCCGGTATAAATGCAGGTACTGATGGCACTGATGTTGGTATTTACGGAACACTTGTTCCTTATAAGCCATTTGCAGTGCCTTCAAATCCAAAAGTCCTTATGCTTGATGTAAATGAACAGGGAAATACTTTATTCTTTAACTCCAGTGTTGAAGCCCAGCAAAGATAAAGAAGGGAAAAATTATGAAAAAATTAATTTTGTTTTTTTTACTGATGTTTTCCTCTTTTGCGCTTGCACAGATAAATAATATAAATTATTACGAATACTGGCTTAATAGCAACTATTCAGGAAAATATTCAGTAAATATTGACAATCCCAATACTTTAATCAATGTTCAGTCATCGGTGCCAATTTCCTCCTTAGCAAATGGCTTAAACACTTTTAATATACGCTTCAAAGATAGTTTGGGGCAATGGAGTGCTACTCAAAGTTCATTTTTCTTTAAATTGGCAACTGATGAACAGGTTCAAATTATCTATTATGAATATTGGTTAGATGGGGATTATTCAAGCAAAGTATCTGAAAATATTAGTCCGACTGAGACTTTTACAATCAATACTTCCTGCTCTGTTCAAAATTTAGCAGATGGCTTCCATTCTTTTAATATTAGATATAAGGACAGCGAAGAAAACTGGAGTTCTACCCAAAGCTACTTTTTCTATAAATTAGCTGCTCCGGAAGATGTAAAAATAACTTATTATGAATACTGGTTAGACGAGCAATACGAAAATAAAGTTGCTGATGAAGTAAATCCGGTTGATACATTTTTAATTAATTCTTCAGTATCCATTCTTAATCTGAATAATGGTTTCCACTCTTTTAATATACACTACAAAGACAGCAATGGCAAATGGAGTTCTACTCAAAGCTACTTTTTCTATAAGCTGGCTGCTCCAGAAGATGTGAAAATTGCTTATTATGAATACTGGTTAGATGAAGATTATGAAAATAAAGTTGCTGAAGAAATTAGCCCGGTTGATACTTTTTTAATAAATACCTCTGTTTCTATTCAAAACTTGAATAATGGATTTCATAAGTTGAATATCAGATATAAGGATAGCGAAGGGAATTGGAGCGTCCCACAAAGTTATTTCTTCTATAAATTTGGAACAAACGAGCCAGTAAAAATTGTTCACTATGAGTACTGGCTTGACGATGATTATTCAAACAAAATTTCGGAAGAAATAAGCCCAGCAGATACATTTTCTATAAATACTTCAACTTCAATTCTGAATTTGAAAGATGGATTTCATCGGTTTAGTATCAGATATAAAGACAGCGAAGAAAACTGGAGCGTCCCTCAGTGTCATTTCTTCTACAAACTTGCACCAGAGGTAACAAATAAAATTGCTCAATACCGCTATTGGTTTGATGATAATTTTGAGAACCTCTATTCTATTGAACTTACAACTACTGAAGAACAATTCGATATAACAAGGCATATAATTCTTCCTGTATTTGCTCCAAACACCCAACATTCAGTTCATTTCCAATACAAAGATAAGTGGAATAAATGGAGTGCAGTCGTTGCCGATACTTTTGTGTATAATACCGGAACTATTACACTTTCGACTCCACAACAGATTTTACCATTGAATTTAGCTACAGGAGTGTCAATAAATCCAACACTTCGCTGGAACTCAAGCAATGCAGCCGATTATTATATTTTGGAAATTGCAACGAACTCCGATTTTTCTAATGTTGTTCAGAACTTAAATATTACCGATACAAATTATGTTTTGAGAAATGTTTTAGCAATTAACACGCAGTATTTTTGGAGGTTAAGAGCTAAATGCAATATTTATTACAGTAACTGGAGTTCAGTAAGAACATTTACGACTGGCGAAGAACAAATAATTTCCGCTCCCATTCTTAGTTCGCCGGAAAATTCAAGCATAGAACAGCCACTTAACACGGAACTGATTTGGGAATCTGTTGAAAATGCAATAGCTTATACTGTGCAGGTTTCGCTCAGCAGCGATTTTTCTGAATTAATCGTAGATGCTGTTGATATTCCTGAAACAAGTTATCAACTAAGTGGCTTGGAATACAATACTCAGTATTTCTGGCGGGTTAATGCAACCAATGGAAGCCAAATCAGTTTATGGAGCGAGCTGTGGAGTTTCACAACAATTTCAAGTACTACACAAGACATTAGCTTAAATTCTGGTTGGAATTTGATTTCAAGTAATATTAATCCTACTAATCCTGATTTGGAAAG
Source organism: Kapaibacterium sp. (SeqCode) (assembly GCA_036759045.1). GTDB lineage: Bacteria > Bacteroidota > Ignavibacteria > Kapaibacteriales > UBA2268 > JAAYJM01. Next base: position 7,228 of record DAIOVK010000120.1, read on the forward strand.
TATTTTCGATGGAATGGAAGAACTTGTTATTGTGAAAAATGCAGGCGGACAAATCTTTAATCCAAACCAAGGAATTAACCAAATCGGAAACTGGAATTTTGCAAGTGCTTATATTGTTTATGTTAATTCGCCAGCCACATTGCAAATTATCGGCACTGCAATCAATCCATCGGAAGCCGAAATTAATTTAGTAGCAGGGTGGAATTTAATCGCATACTTGAAGGATTCTCCATTATCTATTGAAACCGCTCTCGCAAGTATAAATAGTTCAATTAGATTAGTAAAGAACAATGTAGGGGAGATGTATTATCCATTTTTTGGAATTAATGCTATTGGAAATATGCTTCCCGGACAGGGCTATTGGATTTATATGAATGAAAACGCGGTGCTTGTTTATCCAGAATAGCTGTTGGCTGTCGGCAATCGGCTGACATCAATTGGTTCTATCTCCTTCCAAAATCGTATTTTGGAAGGAGATTTTTTTTCACAAGTTGAACTTGGGAAATTATAATGCCTTGCAGTTTGTTATTTTGCATGCTAGTCATTTCGAACCACCTTATAAAGCAAGTGCTTTATTTAAATGGAGATGACATAATTCTTATCAAATATTTGTGTAAAAGAAAACTTAAAATAAGGTAATAAGGTTTATT
>DAIOVK010000121.1:0-7863 GCA_036759045.1 Kapaibacterium sp. (SeqCode)
CAACTTGTTGATAGTATGACTGAGAGAAGATGTCATCGGCAACCCCTTTATAAAGGAAGACCTTTATTTTAATAGAAATGACATAAGTTTACCCTGTCATTCCGTAACGAAGTGAGGAATCTCACAAGTCATTGCTAACATAGATTTTGAGATTTAGAAACAGTTATTATTTCAGTCATACTATCAGCAAGCTGATAGCATGACAAGAGACAAGTCATGCTATCAACTTGTTGATAGTATGACTGAGAGAAGATGTCATCGGCAACCCCTTTATAAAGCAAGACCTTTATTTAAATGGAGTTGACATAAGTTTACCCTGTCATTCCGAAACGAAGTGAGGAATCTCAAACTCTTTAGTAGAAATGACATAAGAGATTTCTCACTTCGTGTCGAAATGACAAGAATGCGGATTACCAAACTACAAGGCGTCAAGATTTTTGAGTTTAGTAAAATAAAAAAAGGGACTATTAATATAATTTAGTCCCTTTTAAATTTGGAATAAAATAATTAAAAAAATTATTTTTTCAATTCTTTTTTGGCTTCTTTGGTAACTTTTTTGATTTCGGATTTTTTAGCAGGTGCTTTATCAACCGAAGTCTGTGCTTTTGCATCGCCAGCTTTATCAACAGAAGATTTTTTATTCTTTAAATCATTCTGCTTCTTTTGTTCATCATATTTTGCAGCTTCTTGTTTTTTAACGTCATCTTTTTTGACATCTTGCTTTTTCACATCTGTTCCGGTTGTCTTTGCAGGTGGAACTTGGTCGCGTTGCTTAACTTCTTGTTTTTTAACTGTTTGCTTTTGAGTTTCTTTAGTTGTTGTTGTTTGAGCAAACACACTAGTAGCAACAAAAGCTAAGCAAATAAATGCTGCGATAATTGATTTGAATTTCATAATTAAACTCCTTGTTAATAAATAATAAATATAATAATTATTTATAAAATTCATTTCAAAATTACGATAAAAAAATAAATATACAAATTATTTTTTTTTAATGATGAAAATGTCTAATTCCGGTAAAAAGCATAGCAATTCCTTGATTATTAGCTTCGTCAATAACTTCCTGGTCGCTAATAGCACCACCGGGCTGAACAATAGCAGTAACTCCCACTTTGGCAGCTTGTTCTACTGCATCTGGAAATGGGAAAAAAGCATCTGAAGCCAAAATAGAGCCATTTAAATCTATACCTTGTCTTTTTGCTTTTTCAATTGCTATTAAAGTAGAATCTACACGGGACATCTGCCCTGCTCCAATCGCAAGAGTTCTATCGCGAGCAGCAAAAACAATTGCATTTGATTTGACGTGTTTTGCTACTTTCCAGCCGAAGATTATAGAAAGCCATTCTTTACTGCTTGGCTCACGCTTAGATACCACATCTAATTTCTTCCTGTCAAAAAGTATGGAATCTTTTTCCTGCAATAAAAATAAATTTGTTGCTGCTTTAACCTGAAAATTATTGCATTTACTGTATTCAGTAAGGTTTGCCTGAATTAGTCGTCTATCTTTCTTCTTAGTCAAAATAATAAGCGCTTCGTCAGTGAATTCCGGAGCAATAATGATTTCAGAAAACAAGCTGTGCATGGCTTCTGCTGTTTCTTCGTCTATTGTTTGGTTTGCAATAATAATACCACCATAAGGAGAAACCGCATCAGTAGCATAAGCTTTTTTGTACGCATCAGTTAAATCAGTTGATGAGCCGACACCACAGGGATTAGTGTGTTTGATTATTGCAACTGTTGGGTCTTTAAATTCAATAATCAAATTCATTGCTGCATCTATATCCAAAATATTATTGTAAGAAAGTTCCTTTCCGTGATGATGTGAAAGATATTTAGATAAATCGCCGTAAATTGCAGCTTTTTGATGTGGATTTTCGCCGTAGCATAACGTTTGGCTAAGTTTCATTGGGATACCAAAACGCTCTGGAAATTCTATTTTATTATATTTCTGAAAATATTCAGAAATTAATGAATCGTAATAACTTGTATGAAAGAACACTTCACCTGCTAAAACCTCCCTGTATTTAAGTGGAAGAGTTCTATCATTTTTCTTCAATAGCTTAATTACTTCTTTGTATCTGTTGGGATTGACAATAGGAGCAGTCCATTGATGATTTTTGGCTGCAGCCCGGAGCATAGTGGGACCACCAATATCTATATTTTCAACCATAACGTCATGGGGAGCATTAGCTTCTAATTGTTTCTCAAAAGGATAAAGATTCACAACGAGCATATCAATAGAATAAAGATTATGTAGTTTTAATTCATTAAGATGTTTATCATCATCAAGACGAGCAAGTAAACCAGCGTGAATAGCAGGGTGTAATGTTTTTACTCTTCCATCTAATATTTCAGGAAAATCAGTGATTTCGGAAATACTGTGGCATTCAATTCCATTATCAATAAGATGCTTTAAAGTACCTCCGGTTGAATAAATAGTAATACCAAAGCTGCTTAACTCCTTAGCAAATTCTGTAATTCCAGTTTTATCGAAAACAGAAATGAGGCAATTTCTTATTTTGTGACTGTCTACTGTTTTCATTTTTTTTCTAAATTTTATAAAACAATTTTACTTTTTCTAACATTTTTAAGAGTATTTAGCAATATCTCTTTTACATTTGAAGTCATCGGATTATCGTGTCCGGAATATATTGTTTTTATGTTTAAACGTGTTATCATTTCGAGTGCATTAACATAGTTCTGATTGTAGGTGCCACCGGGTGTTTTAATGTTTAATGGAGTATCGCCGGAAAAAAGCACCTGTTCTTCTTCACAATAAATACAAATTGAGTCATTTGAGTGCCCCGGGGTATGTAAAATTATTGCTTCCCTGTCTCCAATTTTAAGTTTCATCCTATCTCTAACTTTAACGTCAACTCCAGTTAATTTAGTATAAGCATAGACAGTAGGATTATACAATTCTTTTATCTTCGAAAGTCCACCTGCATGGTCGAAATGCTCATGCGTTAAAATTACCTGTTCTACCCTCCTTTTCCCAACACCAGTAGAAATCGTTTCGATTTCATCAACTACAAAACCATTTGTTCCGGTATCAATTAAGGTATTTACATCTGAAATTGCATTCCAGTCACCTCTGACTAAATATACATTTGCAGAGTAAACTTTTGGGTCCTTTTTTAGTAAAGTAACTTTCATAAATAAAATGTTTATTACACTTTTTGATAAACGTTTGCATCAGCAGCGATTTTATTAAAAAGATGAGAGATATCTTCGGGAACCTGCTGTGTTTGTTCTGTTAATAAAAGTTCATTTGGAGCAAGTGCCGAGTGGAACATCTTAATAACTTCAATTCTTTCATTAGGTTGAAAATGTAATAAAACATTTTTACATATTATTAAATTGTAATTATCACCAATTGGATTTAATTTCAACAAATCATTTTTAAGAAATTTAACTCTGTTTAAAATATTATCGCTTATCCGGAAATAACCTTCTCTTTCATTTTTAGTAAAATATTTATCAAAAATTTCCTTTGGTATTCTTGATAATTCGCTTTCCGGATATACTCCTGCAGAAATTATTTTACCAAATGTATCGGTTTCATCAATATCAGTAGCATCAATTTCAACATTTTTGAAAGCAAAGTAACCTATCTTTTCTGCTAACAAGATAGCAAAAGTATATGGCTCAGGGCCCATTGCACATCCTGCGTCCCAGATTTTTATTCGCCTGTACCCATTAATAATTGGTAAAAAGTATTTTAATGCCTGCTCTATTGAATGGCTGTCTCTAAAGAAAAATGTAAAAGCCATATTTTTTTCTCTGATAATTTACTCTTATTAGTGTATTTTTTTATTCTTAATATCTCAATTTTTTAATAATTAAAATACCTTAATTTACAAAATTAAGATTATTTTTTAATTTTTTGCTAATTATTAACTCAGCTTACGCAATTTCTCTTTTGAGAAATGAAAAAGTGTATTGTTGGAACATTTTTTTTTTAATTCACTTTTCTTATTCTCCTCTTGAGAGGGGCAGGGGTGTGTTCTTTTTTCTTTTTCCTATAATTAATCTGGGAACAAGAAGTAATTCTTTACACTTTGATGTATGTGATAAAATTGAATTTATTATCATAAGAACCATACTAATCACTACTATCACAGTTTTGAACAAAATTGATTAAGTATGAACAACTAAGAACACACCCCTGCCCCTCTCAAGAGGGGAATTAGAAAAGTGTATTTAAAAAAAGTATCAATACAACTCTTTTTCACTTTTCAAGATAGAAATGCGTATAATTAGTTACTAAATAATAGCCATTAATTTAATTGTGAAATACATATCAATATTATTCGTCAATAGCTATATTTTATTGTAATTAAATTGGAAGTAAAAGATGCTTGAATTTTTAACTAAAATATTTGGTTCAAAACATGAAAAAGATGTTAAAGAGATGATGCCGATTGTTCATCGAATTAATGAGATTTATGAAGAATATAATAACTTAACAGACGACCAAATAAAAGCGAAAACAATTGAATTTAAAGAACTTGTTAAAAAGAATACTCAAGAACTTGAAGATGAAAAACTTGAGATTAACAATAAACTTAAAAACGAAGCTCTGAAGCCGGAAGAAACTCTTGCAGCTAAAGACAGAATAAAAGAAATTGACAAAGAAATTTATGAAGTTATTGAAGATACATTAGACGAAATCCTTCCCGAAGCGTTTGCTGTTGTTAAGCAAGCTTGCAATCGTTTGAAAGAAAACAAGCATCGTTACGAATACGCCGGGCAAACATCCTATTGGGATATGGTTCCTTTTGATGTCCAGTTACTCGGTGGTATTGTCCTCCATCATGGAAAAATCTCAGAAATGGCTACAGGTGAAGGAAAAACTCTTGTAGCTGTTTTACCAGTCTATTTAAATGCTCTATCCGGCAAAGGCGTCCATTTAGTTACTGTTAACGACTATTTAGCAAAACGCGACTCAGACTGGATGAGACCTGTTTACGAATTTCTCGGCGTTTCCGTTGGAGCTATTCAATCCAATATGGATTCCGAAGAGCGTAAAAAGATTTACAATAGCGATATAAGCTATGGCACAAACAACGAATTTGGTTTCGATTATTTAAGGGATAATATGGTCGTAGAACCAGAGCATCTTGTCCATCGCGGCTACTGGTATGCTATTGTTGATGAAGTTGACTCCGTTTTGATCGACGAAGCCAGAACTCCTTTGATTATTTCAGGACCAGTAGGGCAAGCTACAGACCAGAAGTTCGAAGAAATGAACCCAAGAGTAAAGCGGCTCGTTGAAGCACAAACACGTTTGGTCAACCAATTAACTTCTGAAGCAAGCAATTTAGCTGATTCAAATAAAAAAGAGGACAGAGAAAAATTCGGTCTCTATCTCCTGCGTTCCTATCGTGGCTTGCCAAAACATAAAAGATTATCTAAACTCTTGCAGGAGCCAGAATATCAGAAATTGATGAAGGAAACTGAAATTAATTTTCTTCGGGACCAGCAAAATAAGTTAGCTCCTGTAGATGAAGAACTTTATTATACTATTGACGAAAAGAATCACCAGATTGACATTACTGAAAAAGGACGTCAACTTCTTTGCACAAGCCAGGAAGACCCAAATACTTTCGTTATTCCAGATATTACCTCTCAAATGAGTGCTATTGAAGGAGATACAAGTTTGACTCCAGCCCAAAAGCAAAGAAAAATTGATGAAGTTAATATGGAATACGCTGAAAGCAGTGATAGAATTCACACAATTAATCAGCTATTACGTGCTTATTCGCTTTATGAAAAAGATGTGGAATACGTAATCCAGGAGAATAAAGTAATGATTGTCGACGAGTTCACTGGTCGTATTCTTGAAGGAAGACGATATTCAGACGGACTTCATCAGGCAATTGAAGCTAAGGAAATGGTGCGTGTGGAACGCGATACACAAACACTTGCTACTATTACACTCCAAAACTATTTTCGTCAGTATAAAAAACTCGCCGGTATGACTGGTACTGCAGAAACAGAAGCTGGTGAGTTCGAGAAAATTTATAATCTTGATGTGGTTGTTATTCCAACAAACAGACCTATTGTAAGAAATGATATTGAAGATTTAATTTTCAAGACGAAGCGTGAAAAATATAATGCCATTATTGATGAAATTCAAAATGAAATCAAAAAAGGTAGAGCAGTTCTTGTTGGAACAACAAGCGTTGAAGTTTCTGAGTTATTGAGTAAAATGCTAAAACGTGCAGGTGTACACCATAACGTATTGAATGCAAAACACCACCAGAAAGAAGCAGAAATTATTGCAAATGCCGGTCGGAAAGGTGCTATTACTATTGCTACAAATATGGCTGGACGTGGAACCGATATTAAGTTAGACCCTGAAGTAAAAAAGAGTGGCGGACTTGCTATTATCGGCTCTGAGCGGCACGATGCCCGCCGTATTGACCGCCAGTTACGCGGACGCGCAGGGCGTCAGGGAGACCCCGGTTCTTCTTTATTCTTCATCTCTTTGGAAGATAATTTGATGCGTCTTTTCGGCGGCGAAAGAATTGCAGGAATTATGCAGAAAATCAAAATTCCAGAAGGCGAACCAATCCAGCATAGTATGATTACAAAATCAGTTGAACGCGCCCAAAAGAAAGTTGAAGAAAATAACTTCGGCATCAGAAAACGCTTGCTTGAATACGATAACGTTATGAATCAGCAGCGTGAGGTGATTTACAGCAGAAGACGCCATGCTTTGATGGGTGAAAGATTAAAAGGTGAAATCTTTGAATATGTGGAAGACCTTGCAACAGAATGGTTCGAAGATTTCAAACCTGAAAATGATATTGATGGTTTGAAAAAAGCTGTTAGGACTAATTTACTTTGCGAACTTAATTTAAGCTATCAGGATTTTGAAAAAATAAATCAAAACGACTGCGTAAAAAAGATTCTTGAAGTAGCAGATGATTTTTACAGGAGAAAAGAAGAGTTGCTCGGCACCGACTTTCTTTCTCAATTAGAAAGATATGCTGTCCTTCAAACGATTGATGAAAAATGGCGGGACCATTTAAGAGAAATGGACGATTTAAAAGAAGGTATTCATTTGCGTTCTTACGGACAAAAAGACCCATTGCTCGAATATAAAGGCGAGGCATTTAAATTGTTCGTTGAGTTAATTAAAGATATCAACAAAGAAGCAGTCAATTTCGTATTCAAGTTTTTCCCGAAAGTGGTAGAACGAGAAATAAAAGTCAGGCAAGGTGGCGATGGACAACAAAAGTTAAAAAATGTAAGCGTAATGTCAACCGGCAATTTATCATTCCAACATTCAGCCACAGCAGTACCTTCGTTTGTCTCATCAGGAGCATCGGCTCAATCTGCAGATACACAACAGGATGTAGGAGGACGTCCGTTGGTAAAAACATTCAGGAAAACCGAAAAGGAAATTGGCAGAAATGACCCTTGTCCCTGTGGAAGTGGCAAGAAATATAAGAATTGTCATGGTAAGCAACAAAAAGTATTACAATAAAAAAAAATATTTGCATTAAATAAAATAAAAACGTATTTTTACACTTAATTAAATAATGAATGAAAATTAATTTTTCATTATTGGAAATAGTTCTAAATGGCAAAGAATGTGAAAGTAAAAATAGCTGGCAAAGAGTATTCACTAAAAGGTTATGATGAGGAAATAATTCAGCGGGCATCTAACGAGGTGAATTTGCAGCTTCAGGAATTAGAAGAGCGTTATAAGAATGAAACTGTTTCAACGTTATCTGTCTTGACAGCATTAAATATTGCAGAGAAATATTGTAATATCGAAAATCAGCTAAACGTAAGCCAGAATAGAATTATAGACGAATTAAAGAAAATGACTGATTTTTTAAACAATAC
>DAIOVK010000122.1:0-7858 GCA_036759045.1 Kapaibacterium sp. (SeqCode)
AAGTCTGTCTTTATAGGGAGAATTTGCATTTGCATCAGCTGCAATGAAACATTTATCGTTCAGTGGTTGATTAGCAGTTCCTTGCATAGAAATATTTACAATTCCAATTTCTTCATCCCAAGTAGCACCGTAATCAGATGACTTAACAACAAATACTCCGTTGTCTCCCATACCATCATTACGAATTTGAGCATAAACGTAAGCATAATAAACATTATTTTTAGAATCCCATGCAAATCCGGGGTCAACGTTTGTATTTCCACCAGACGGTGGTTCTCCAATAATAAATTCAAGATTTCTTGGAGTAGAAGACTGCAACCAATTTTTTCCTCCATTAGTCGAATAGTAAGCACCCATGCAATAACCCGCATTTGGTGTATTGTATCTGTCATCGTTGGAGCCGGCAATTAAGTAATTTGGATTATTTGGATTTACGCATATCCATGTTTCAGTTTGTCCGCCACTGGCTTTTGTTATATTGATTAATTCAATACCATTGTCGCCTAAAATTTTATCAGGTCCTTTTTGATGGAATTGATCCTGGGGAGGTCTTTGTGGTGGAAAATAGATTTTTTTCGGTAATTCACCTGTATAATTCTTTAGATTATTCTTAGCTTCCAAGCTCTTAGTACTAAGATAATAAGGTATTCTATCGTTGCTGTATTGGCTGTATAAAGTTAATGTTGTTATTGAAATCAATAACACTATTCCAAATAAGTATTTTAAAGTTTTCATTTTATCTCCTTTATTTAATTTACTTTTTAACAAATATAACAAATTATTGCTAAAATAGTTACTAATATTTTATAAGATTATAAACATAAAGGGATAGAGTTAAAACAAGTTAATACTATCCCTTTCATAAGAAAAAATTATTTAAGATTTTACCATTTGATTACTTCATTATTCTTTTAAATGAATCTAATGATTATGGCTGAATCAGAAGAGTATCCTTCATTTGTTCAGAAAGCATATCACCGAAAGTGAATGTTCCTGATTCATTACCTTTTGCTTTATCAGATTGAGGAATAGTATTGGTCGGTTTGTTATTCCTTTTTTGATTTCTATCCTGATTATTATATGAAGGAGCAGAAGGGGCTTTATCATTAACAGGAGCTAAAATTAAAGATTCTTCATCAGGGACGATGTCAGCAATAGTTACAGAAATTACATCACCAGTCTGATAAGGAATTCTATTTCCGCTTCCGATATTTTTCATTTTGCTTCTAGGCATAAAACCATCAAGTTCATCGTTAATAGTTACAATAGCACCCTTTTGCATAATGAAAGAAACTTTACCTTCAAATTCTTTACCAACTGCATATTTTTCAGCAATTTCTTTCCAGGGGTTTGGTTGAGTACGTTTTAAACTTAATGAAATAGCGCGTTTTTCTTCAGAAATTGAAAGGATACTAACGTCAAGTGAATCACCAACTTTGAATAATTCAGATGGCTTACGGATTCTTTTTGTCCATGACATTTCGCCGGTGCGAAGTAGCCCGTCAATTCCGGAGCGTAGTTCTAAATAAGCACCGAAATCAGTAAATCTTCTAATTTTTGCTGAATGTATTGAGCCAATTGGAAATTCCTGTTCTATATTAGTCCAAGGTGATTCTTCGGTTTCTTTTCTGCTAAGACCAATACGTCCACGTTCTTTGTCTAATTCGACTACAACAGCACGGATTGTATCACCACGTTTAAATAACTTGGTTGGGTCTTCTGTTCTGATTTGTGAAAGGCGTGAAATATGAATAAGGCCTTCAACACCACCAATGTCCACAAAGACACCAAAAGAAGTAACTGAAGAAACTTTCCCTTCAACTAAATCTCCAATATTTAAAATTTCCCAGGTATTCTTTAAAAGATGTTGTTTGCGACTTACTATAACAGTTTTTCTTCCTTCTTCTTTTTCTTCAAGTTCGTGGATAGTAACATCAATAGTTTTTCCACATACTTCTCTTAAATCTTGTTCCAAAGGAATTCTCTTCATAGAGAAATGGGAAGCAGGTAAAAAGAGTGGCATTTCTTTGTAAATTACTCTTAAACCGCCTTTAATTCTGCTTTTAACAAATACTTCAATGCTTTCGTTGTTTTCTTTTGCTAATTTTAGCTGCTGAAATACATTTTCGAAATGCTGATGCCTTGCGGATTTTTTGTCAATTTCCTCAAGTTCAGTTTCAATTACCACATCCTTTAGCTTTGCTAAATCTTCTTCAATCGATGCTTCTGCTTTTTCTTTATCAATTGCTTCAGAAGCAGCAGCAACTTCAACAGGAACTGTAGTGTCAACTCCTTCATTAATTTCTGCAACAGGGCTTTCCGGAACAACTGAATTTTCGGGCTGTTTAGAAACAAAGGGCTCAGAAGCTACCTCTGCGACTTCAGAACTTGCTGGTTCAGCAGTTGTGATGGAAGCGATTTCTTGTTGTGTTGCTTGGGGTTCTTGATTAGTTAATTCATTTTCGTTTGTGGTATTCACAATTTCTACATTATCCATTTGGGGCACCAGTATAATAAAATAAAATATTTTTTAACATAAATTTCAAAATTACTAAAATATTTTAAAAAATAATAATTCTTTTATTGATTTTTTTAAAATATTTCCCTTTTTTATTGAATTATTGCAAATTTTTTCAAATTTGACTCTATTTTTCTATTATTTTTATCAAAACCGGTTACATTAAAAATATAAATGCCCGGTTTTAATTCCAAATTATTCTCATCAAGACCATTCCAATATACTCCCCCTGTTTGGTCTTTTGTATATATTTTTTTCAATAATTTCCCCTCAAAATCATATATCTTTATTTCTGCTTCTTTGGTTATATTTCCAAAATAAATATCATTTTGCTCGCTATACCTTATTGGATTTGGATAGATGAAGCAGTTATCCAAATCATTTGTTGAAAAAATAAATGATAATGTATTTCCAGCACCTTTTGTAATTGGGATTCCTTCTTTTGATATTATATCCTTTGCAGTTAAATAATAGGTTTTTCCTAATGCTCCAATTGCTTCAGTTTGAGATAAATCAATGGCTACTGATTTTGGATTGCTTTCTATTAGTGAAATATGTTCTATTTTTCCATTCGGTTTTAATGTGTAATTTTCAATATTAATCGCTGTACTGCTTTCAATATCTTCAGAAAATTCCAATTCCAAAAAATAATTGCTTATTACATTTATTTTGCTCAGATATATCTCTTTTTTTGGATTTGGTGGAAAATCCCATATAAAGTTAAGCATTTTTTCAATTGACCAGTTACCATAATAATCTCTAAATGTTAAAACATCTACCTTATGTTCCCCTTTCGGTATAATATGTTCAAATGATATTAAATAACTGCTATCATTAGCAAATAGGACCTGATATGGAGTTATTTTCTCTCCATTAATAGAAAATCTGAATATAGAATTTTCGATTAATTTTCTTGGTAGCTTTCCAGAAAATTCTATTAGCAATGAATTGTTATCAACCGGAATAATGTTTAGTGGCTCTATTTGTGGAAATGTAAAAATATAAGCTAAATTTGAATATTTACTTCTCGGAACTGAAAAATTTTCATTATATGCAGTTACAACAAACATAAGCTCTTTATTCACTTCAGCTTCATAGTTGAAGAAAGTGGTGTCGCTTCTTCCTCTTTGAATTAATTCATAATTACCATTGCTTTCTACAACCTGAAAAATTTCATAATACTGGGCTTCGTTTGAGGTATTCCATTGTAAAAAAATATTTGAAGAGTTGTTTGCCCATCCGTCTAAATTTAGTGGTGGAGAGGGTGAATTGATGTTGTTATCAAATTCATAAATTAAGGTATTGTTAAACGATGAAAAGCAGAGTTCATTAATACCATTTTGATTAAAGTCATAAATAACTGCTGAATTGGACATCGCATTTGGATAATACCAAATCGGATTTAATTTCCCAATATCATTGCTCCATTTAAAAACGTAAAGATTTGGAAAAGTAGAAACTATTATTTCTTCAACTTTGTCTTCATCAACATCTCCAGCTACTATTCCATTTCTAAATGATATTCCATTTGAAGTTGCTCCGCTTTTTACATCCCAGAAATATTCTGTATGAATAATTTTGTATGTTTCTTCAATTTTTTTGTATATTCTTAAACTCCAAACTGTATTATCCTCATTTTCAATTCCATAAAGAGAAGTACTGCCATAGCTTAGAATAAGGACCTCTTTAAAACCATCATTATCAATATCAGAAGTAACAATATTTTGAGAACTGTTTGAATAATTCAAAGAATCTTTGTAATTCAATATTAAATTATTATTTAAAAATTTGTAAATAAAAAGATTTCCATTAGGATTGCTATGGCATAGTTCAAAAATACCGTCATTATCAATATCATCAAAAGCAAAGCCGGGTGAAGTCCCAATCATCACAGCATTAGTATCTACCGGGGTAAAAGCAATTTGCTTATATTCATTATTAATTTTTGAAAAAATATGGAATGAACTGTCTGAATTTGCAATTATTTCGTTTTGTCCATCTTTATTAATATCCAAAAGCCCTGAAGCCCAAAGATTATGATTCAAAGTATCTTGAAAAGAAATATATGAAAATGGACTTTCACCAATTGATTTCGGTTTGAAAAGAACTGTTTTTCCACTTGATTTTACGAGTATTTCAGGAATTCCATTGTTGTCTTTTCCAACCGCTACTGGAATCCATGAATAATCAATTGAGTCTTTTAAATCGAAATTTCCTTCGTTATACTCATAAATCTTTGTTGACTGCCAAAAGTTATATGGCATATCATTAACTACAATTGCAGGTTTTTTATCGGTGTAAATATCACTGACCTGATTTAATAAAAATGATGATGGGAAAGCAGTAGATAAATAATTGAAAGAACTTGTTGGTGCAATTTGATTCTCAAAAGATAAATCAATTTCTTTTCTTATTTTTTTTCCGTCAATTCTTTTTGCTTCGATAATAGCTTTTCCAATGAAATGGCTTAGTCCGTCTTTCAATAAAAAAGTTTGGGTAGAAGACAAATGAGAGTTTATTGAATAAATAGTAGTATCTGAATTACTAACAAGAAAAAGATTTGAAGTAATTGGATAGTTAGCATAAATGCTGATTGCAGGGATTAGCTTTCCATCTTTCCAAATCATATTTTTTGAAATTTGCTTGATTTCCAAATCAGAATTAGGTGAATATACAGAAAAAATTAAACGCTTCTGAATAGATTTACCATTTTTTAAATTAACGAGTAATTGTAAAGTATAAGTGGTATCAAGGAGATTTTCCAGATTTATTATTGTTAACACAGCATTTTTTGTTTGCTGATAGTTATTTTCCGTTAAAGTATCCCATACCTTTGGATTAGCTGATTTACCCAGCAGAATTTTCCAACTCTCAAACAAAGGAACTGTAACATTTCCGATGACATTAAATAAATTAACACTGTCTTTATTAAACCCGGAAAAATTAAGTGGTGAAAAGATAGAAATATCTGTTTTCACTATATTATTAATAGCTTTCCCAATATCTAAAATCCCGTTACCGGTTTCTTCATCCCAGCCAGTACCATAAATATCTTTCGCAGTAACTTCCAGAATACCTTTAACATCATTTGGAGACAAACTGCTGTCTAACTCAAGAAGCATAGCAGCAGCAGCACTGACAAAAGGTGAAGCAAGAGATGTTCCGCTTGCAAATTTATAAGATGAATTTACGTCAGTTGTAAAAATATTCGACCCCGGCGCAAGAAGTGAAAGATTGGAACCGTAATTACTTCTAATATCTCTGTAATTAGAAGGAGTAGAAGAGCCGACTGCTATTACTTCCGGATAATCAGAAGGGAAGTGAGGCAAAGCCCAGCCATTATTGCCTTTTGAGCCAATCATAACACAGCCAAGAGAATTTGCGAACTTAATTGCACTATACAGTAAAGGAGAATTAAGATTTTCACCGAAACTGAAATTCATTACTTTAATTGAATTGAGTGCAGCATAAATAATCGCAGATGCTATGTCGTCAGTTTCAGCATTACCGGTTGCATCGAATGCTCTTAAAGTTACAATTTTAGAATTATAAGCGATTCCGGAAATACCGATTTTATTATTTGTTTGAGCTGCAATAACTCCACTGACAAGAGTGCCATGTCCCATTTCATCATAAGGAATTGGGTCGCGCTCAAGATAATCGCCAATGTTAGCATTTTGCTGGTCAACGAAATCATACCCAATCACATCATCGGTAAAGCCATTTTCATCATCATCAATTCCATTTAAATCGCCTGAAATTCCTTTTCTAATCTCTGTAAAATGCCATGGCTCAAAAGTTCCGTTTTTATTTAAATCTTCTTTATTATTTATCCAAAGTTGATTGACTAAATCTGGATGATAATAATCAATTCCAGTGTCTATTACGCCAACAAGAATTCCTTTTCCGCTTGCTTTTTTCCAAGCATCTTTGCAATTAACCGCTGCTATTCCCCATTGTTCTTTGAAAAATTCATCATTAGGATTAGAAATATCAATTTGATTCACCTTAAAGATTTGATTTAATTCGGCAGATTCGATTGATTCTTCATTTTGAAGTAGATTTAAAATGCTGTCGGCATCAAGTTTATCAGAAATATTTAAAATATAATAATTTGATAAATCAATAAGTTTATTTTGAATTTCAAATGATTGGTTAATGTCATTTTTTTTTAAATTCGATATAATATTTTGGAATAAAAAATCCTGTGAGTAAATATTAGGTTTTAATGATTTGATTTGATGTGATAAACTACTATTTTTATATTTTACAATAATTTGCTTTCCTGTTACCTGTTGAAAACAAAAAAATTGAATAATAATAAAGATAATAATGAAAGTATTTTTAAAAAAAGTTTTTATCATATTTTTTTTGATAATTAATTCAAGAATTACAAATTATTGAATATTTTTGAATTAAAAAAATAAATATGAAAAGTAGTAATAATTGAAACTTATCTTATTCAATTATTGCTCTGTCCAAATAACAGTTTTCTTCAAACAATAAGCTTTCTTTTAGTAAGTAGGAAAAATATAAAACCTCCCTCCCAAATTAAACTTGTGGAGGAGTATAATAAAATAGGAAAATGTAGGGAACAGGCATGCCTGTTCCCTACAAAAACGTTCAAAATATCATACTATCAGCAAGCTGATAGCATTACAAGGAAATAAATGTCATGCTATCAACTTGTTGATAGTTTGACTGGAAGCCAGATATTTTTCTCCTTCCAAAATTGAACTTGGGAAGAAGATTAAATAAACAAATAACAAAAAAAGATATTTTAAGATAGATAACGCCAACTGTAATAATCATTTTTCTACTTACTATGCTCTGCAATCCATATCATTCCAAAAAGGAAGCAGCCCGGAGCAGCATTAACGTGAATTGTTTTGCCAATATTAATGTAGAGTTCCGGTTCTTCTTTAGTTACGTTAGTTAGTTGCTGAACATTCCTAAATTGCTCATAAGCTACTGCTGTGTTATTGTATGGCACGCAATCGTCAAGCAAACAATGAATTAGATGAACCTGGGTTTTGGGTGTCCAGCCATAGCATAAATTATTTTTATACAATAATTGTTGAACATCGCTGTTTGGATTTTGCAGTTTTTCGATAAAGGAATTAGTAAATATTTTCCTTAAAACCCTGTCTTGGGGCATAGCCGCATTAATAACATCTGTTTTTGTATATCCATCCATTAATGGTGGAATTTTATTAATATATTCAGAATTAAGAACTGAATCCCAGGAAAATGGACTTCCATAGACTTCCTGATAGCCACGAATAACATAAGGCAAAAAATACGGAACAGGAAATGCAGTATCAGCAAGCATTACACCAG
>DAIOVK010000123.1:0-7741 GCA_036759045.1 Kapaibacterium sp. (SeqCode)
GGGTTCGAAATGACACCTTTTCTGGGTAATTAGCGCAATTGTTCTTTACGAGACAAATCTTCTAACTCCTTAATTTTCGTTATGGGGTCAGGAGTTCTGAAACTATAAAAACTTATATTTAGTTAATTTTATCAACTATGAAAGTTGAGTTTCTAATTTTTCTCTTCTTTCTTTTTTTGAACCGACAAGGAAAGAGTGGCTTGTTGGGTTTACCATTTGAACGATATATGAAAAAGCATCGACTTGGTCATCATTTCGTCCATTTGGAAAGCTAAGCAGTTCAAATTCAAAATCGCTTAGCCAAAGTGCATTTCGTTTGAAGTAAATATTGCCACATTCCATTCTGGCTGCTATTGCTAAACCACGCGATAGCTTGTCTTTGTCTGGCTTAAGCGGTTTTATTGGCAGTCCTGCTTTAACAGCCATTTGAACAAGAGCGATTTGGTATTGGACGCTTTCTATTCCAATTAAAGAAGGACGGTATTTTTCATTGATTTTCTTTATGAAATTCAAATGTTCCGCTCCCTCCATTTTTTCCTTAATTACATCAAAAATAAGTATTTCCTTGTCTGGAGTAACAAGGAATATGAGTGCAATTGTCCAGTCGGATTTTTCACTTATTGTTGCTGCTAAATCTACTGTTGCATATATTTTGCATTGCTCAAAACTAAAACTTTTTAAAACTGTGTCATTATTAATAAGAAGTTTGACTTTGTTATTTTCAAATAAGAAATATTTAAAATAGTCAGTTTTAAAGACGTTATCACCTGTTAGTACCGGATTTTGCTGATAAAGAGCAGAAAACCAGTAAGAGCCAATTGTCTTCTTTATTCCCATTAATTTTGAAAATGAGTATCGCTGTTTCCAAAGTGCCTCACCCGTTTCTCGGCCAAGAATATCATTTTCTTCCGCGACAGCAGGAATAAAGAGTTGCACCCAAATATCTTTTTTCATTTCAGAATTTAGAATCTCATCAATGTTTTCAATATTTAAAATAGTAAATTCATTACTATTCAGGATTCTTCCGCATAAATCGTCATCGTTCCACCGCGTCATAATTATAATAATAATCGCATCTGGTTCTAAGCGGGTGAAAACAGTAGATTTAAACCACTCTTCCAAGTTATCACGAATTGTCTGGCTGTTTGCTTCAGCATCATTTTTGATTGGGTCATCTATAATCAGACAGTTTGCACCTTTTCCGGTCAAAGCACCGCCAGCGCCAATGCACTCCATTCCACCATCGAAATTCATTAGATAAAAAGAATTTGCGGCTGTCGCAGCTGGATTTAGCTCTATGTCAAACAGTTCTTTTCCATATTGCAAAATCAACTCACGGACTTTTCTACCCCAGGAGCTTGCAAAATGTGCTTCGTAGCAGGTTAATATTATTCGGTGATTCGGATTTTGCCCAAGATACCAAAAAGGGAAATATTTTGAAATAAATTCAGATTTCCCGTGTCGGGGTGGAAGATTTACTATTAGTTTTCGGATATTTCGTTGATTTGCAAGTATTAGCAATTGGTCAATTAACTGAAGATGTTTTGGGAATTTCCATTTCCCGTCGCTTATGTATGAAGCAAGAGAGCCGGTAGAAGTAGTTGCTATTTTTTCTAAATCTGTATTTGTAGTATTTTTCAAGATGCACCTTAAAATTTTACTATTTAATACGATTTTAGAATAAAATAAAAGAAATGATTTTTAAAGGATTTTAGTTAATTGTTAATTGTTAATTGTTATTGGTTTATGGTTTTAGGTTTATGGTTTTAGGTAATTAAGTCATTAGTTATTTGTCATTAGTCATTAGTTGTTTTTCTTCTACCAATGAACATAAACTCAGAACTCCTGATGCCTCGTAGTTTGCTATTTAGCAGTCTTGTCATTACGAAACGCAGCGAAAAATCTCACAAGTCATTGCAAATACTAAGATTCAGATGTCCTACATTTCGAAGATGTTGGACATCTTATGGTTTATGACTTTCGCAAAGAAAGAAGATTATTAATACTTTTGTAAAGTTTACCAAACTTTGCGAAAGTTAAAAATCTAAACTATCTAAACCTTCTAATCTTTCTAAACCTTATATCTTCTCCATTTAAATAATCTCTCACTTTACAACTATAAACCTTTCAAATAAATTACCAATTTTTAAAAAATATACTCCAGAAGATAAATTTGAAATATTGATTCTTTGCTTTTGAGTAGATAAATCTAAATTTTTTATTAATACTTTTTCACCATAACTGTTGTAAATGCAAATATCTTCAGATGTCCTACATCTCGAATATGTAGGACATCTTTTAAGAGAAATCTCAATAAAATCGCTTGCGGGATTTGGATATATCAAATTTAGCTCGTTATTAATTTCATTTTCTTCTATTGCAGTATAAGAGCCGATAATATCTCTTGCTGCCTGCATCTTATGGTTTCTATCTGGAAATTTCACATCGTCAGTAAGTCCCCAGCAGCCATATCTAGTATAAGAAGAAGCTAAAGTAAAAACCAGAGCCAAACCGCCGCCGATATTCTTCCAGCCCTCCAAGTAATTAAGCTTCATTACACCTTTCATTTCAATAGTTCTGTGGGCAAGGATTTGAGCAGCGAGGTTATCTGTTCCGCCCCCAGAAGGAAGATGCGCTCCACCTTCGTAAGAAGTGCAGCCGCCAATAAGTCCCCACTCGTTTGATAAGTTTGTATGATTTTGACGATAAAATGAGTTTTCTGGATTGTTGGTTTGGTCATTGATTTCGGCAGTCATTCCCTGATTAATTTCGACTGGGTCTGTGGATGCTGCATTTGTTGACTGAAAATAGAGTGCTGTGCTTATTGCGTATATATATTTATTTGGCTCGCCAATAGTTGATTGAATGTATTGCAAATGGCTTTCGTTGCGACCGGGCCAAACTTGCTGCCCAGCAAGAATTACTCTGATTCTTTTATTAATCTCATTTTTCCCGAATACTTTTGCAAACCAGTTTGAAAGTTCTACAGTTCTGCGTGCATAGTTTTCCATAAAACCAAGACCATAAAATTCTGCTTGGGCTTGGTTGTATGGTCCGTGAGTTGCCTGTTCTTCAGACCAAACCTCATTGCTATTTTCAACATAAATTTTGATATTACTCTTTAAATTATTTTTCAACATATTAGCAAGATTTGCGACGTAATTGGAATCACAGGAAATATGCAGGCAAATCCATATATCTTTTTCTAAAATATTTGCAAGTTCTATTATATATTCCCAGCACCAAGCATCTTTTTTACCATTAAGTTGAGACATTTCGGACTGCGAAGCATCAAAAGGAGTTTTTCTTTTTTCCCACGTAGTAATTTCAGGAAAAACTGGCTCGCCATCCCAAATATTTTGCACATTATAAAAGCGATAGCAAGCAAAATCTGCCGCTTTGCAAAGAGCAATGAACTCATTTGTAAAAGTCTGAGTGGTATTAAGTTCGTAGCCCGGACGCATTACTTTTAAATTTGTAATTCCGGTGTTGATCTCCGAATCGCTTGTCCTTTGCGTATTTGTGAAGTTAAGGAAAACCAATCCGTGGTTGTCATTTGGATAGCCACCAACGTTTAGTTCAAAATATGTTGTATTGGTTTCAGCAACATAAATTTTATTGATTAACTCTACGCTTGTTCCCCAGGCATTAACATCAGCCAGTCCTTTAAAAGAGCATTTGTAAATACCACTATAATCCACGCGGTAACGCTCTGGGTCGTCAATTTCGCCATTCCATTCTGCAACTGGTCTGCCATCCATTAGAACTAAATCGAAATCGCTAAGAGGCCAGCCAAGGTCATCATAGCCACTTGCATTGCTGAATCTGTTTGTATGATTCATCATATTAACGAACGCACCATCATCGACTAAATTCACGCCAAGCCCGAATTCTGCATTAGAATAGCTGAAAAAAGTGAGCAGAAAAGCAATAAAGAAATACAATAAAGATTTTTTCATATTCTTTTTCATAAAAATTAAACAATATTTCAAAATTAAAAAAAACTTGCTTATTTCAAAGAAATTTTATAATTTTTAATAATTTAATAGACAAGATAATGATGTCTTTCATACTTTATAATGCAGTATATTTTTTTTAAATAGAAATGATATAAAGATTTATCCCCTGCCAGCGGGTGACTAAGATATCATTGGTAACCCCCAGATAAAGCAAATGCTTTATTTAAATGGAGAAGCCAAAATTCCGAGTTGTCATTCTGACGGATGTCGGAATCCATCTTTAAAATAGTTTTTATAGGTCATTAGTTATTAGTATTTTTACAAATGACTAAAAAGCAAGATGGATTCTGGAATACACCAGATTGACAAGCAAAGATGTCATTAGCAACCCTCTTAGAATGCAAATACTTCATTTAAATGAAGAGGGCATAAGGTTTAGATAGTTTAGATATCTAACTTTCGCAAAGTTCCGAGTAACTCGTGCGAAAGTATTTTGTTCTTCTTACTTTGCGAAAGTTCCTTAACTTTCTTAAAGTTTGAAGTAATTAATATCAATCTTGTTATATTATAAACAATTACAATAAAACAAAAAAAATAATCTATGAAAAAAATACTTATACTATGCACTGGAAATTCCTGCCGCAGCCAGATGGCAGAGGCAATTTTGCAATCCTTCGATAAATCTTTATTTGTTGTTTCAGCAGGAACAAAACCAGAGTGGGAAGTAAACCCACGAGCAGCAAAAGTGATTGAAGAACTAGGCCTATCGCTTGAGGGACACGTTCCCAAAAACGTAAATGATTTTATTAATGAAGAATTTGATTATGTAATCACTGTTTGCGATTCTGCACGTCAAATTTGCCCAATTTTTACTGGTAAAGTTAAACATAAACTTCATATAGGTTTTGAAGACCCGGCAAATGCAGTCGGGACAGAAGAAGAAAAATTGGAATTTTACAGAAAAATCCGAGACCAAATTATTGAAAAATTCTCAGAATTATACAAGGAAATAAGATAAAGGTGGGTTTAAAATGACATTCCGAACTCCAAGATAAAGCAAGACCTTTATTTAAATGGAGATGACATAAATAAATGTGTCATTCTGACGAATGTCAGAATCCATCTTAAAATTAGATTTTATAGGCCATTGGTTATTAGTCATTAGTATTTTTACTAACAACTAATGACCAATGACTAAAAAGCAAGATGGATTCTGGCATACGTCAGAATGACAGTATTATGTTATGTCATCTCATTTCCATTTAAATGAAGCACTTACTTTGTAAGGTGGTTCAGATTAACAATATTTTAAAAAGTATTAATGTAATATTTGATTATATATTAATTAATTGCTTTTCTGCTTTCATTTTTTCATAATCTTTTAAAAATGCTTCAACGCCGGCATCAGTCAAAGGGTGCTTAAGCGATTGCATTATTACCTTGTAAGGAACAGTTGCTATGTGGGCACCGGCTTTTGCAGCTTCAATTATGTGCATTGGATGGCGGATTGAGGCAGCAATTATTTCAGAAGTATATCCCTGAACGTCCCAAATATCGCAAATATCCTGAAGGACTATTGTACTATTGTCTGAAATATCGTCTAATCTTCCCATAAACAAAGAAACATAGCTTGCTCCGGCATTGTTTGCAGCGATTGCCTGAGTGGCACTGAAAATTAATGTTACATTCGTTGGAATATCTCTTTTTGCAAGTTCGTAAACAGCCATTAAACCTTCTGGTATCATCGGTACTTTAATTGTCGCATCTGGAAACCAAGAGACAATGTCTTCTGCTTCACGAAGCATCCCTTCGCAATCTGTAGAATTTACTTCAACAGAAAGATGACCGCCGACAAGCGAATGTATTTCTAAAATTCTATGTTTCACGTCAACTTTTGGGTCTTCTTTGGCTAAAAGTGATGGGTTGGTTGTAACTCCGCTGATAAATCCTAATTTTGCAGCATATCTTATATGCTCTATATTCGCAGTATCAATGTAAATATCCATATTATTTCCTAATTTTTATAAAATCATAATTACAAAATTAACGAATTTTTATAAATTAATTTTAAAAAGGTAAACAAAAATAAAAAGAAAAAAAGGAATACATCATTTGCTTCTTCGAATAAGCAGGGCTAATACGTTTCTTGAAATTTTCTTTACAGCCATACGATCAACAAGTTGATAGTATGACTTTTATTCCTTCTTTCTTGGCATACTATCAGCTTGCTGATGGTATGAAAAATGTGTTTTTAAAAATAAAAAATGCAAATTGAAACATATCATTTCTATTTTTAAAAATGAGGAAAGTAAATTGAAAGAGGAAAATTCTTTTTTTATAGAGGTGTTTTCGAAATTGAAAGAATATATTTTTGCTTTGAAGAGTGAAAAAATGGCAACGAGAAGGTTTTTTACTAAAGTCAGAATAAAATAAGCTTCTTTTCCTACTTTACAAATTGAATTTGGGAAGGATATTTTTCATTAAAGTTATACTTTTCATATTTGAGAGCAAAATATTTTATATGTTAAAAATTGCAAGAATAATAGTTTAATTGAATTTGGAAAAATATTTTAAGCACAGCTTTAAAGAAAGTAACCTTCCCAAGTTCAACTTGGGAAGAAGGAAAAAAGCCGACAGCCGACAGCCGATAGCTGAAAAAAAGATGGAGAGCGTGAAGTCCATCTGCTTTTAAGAACCTACACTTTCACAAAACTCAAAGAATTTATTGCGTTGCGTAACATAATCGTAGTTTTCCAAAGCATCTGTTCTGGCTTGCTTAGCAAAAACATTTCTAATATCTGGATTTTTATAATAGAAAGAAAGCAAATCAGATAAAGTATTTATGTCCTTTTGCCCGAAAATCAAACCATTCCTTTTATTAGTAATTATTTCAGGAACGCCACCTGAATTTGTTCCAATTACGGCAAGCCCGGAAGCCATTGCCTCAATCAGCACTAAACCGAACGTTTCTGAGTTGGAAGGCATAACAAATACATCAAGGCAGGCAAGCAATTCATTCACATTTTCAATGAAAGGAATGTATTTAAAACTATTTTGAAGTTCATTTGCTTTAATTTCTTTCAATATATAATCAAAATACTCTTTATCGTCAGCACTACCGCATATTACAAGGAAAGAGTTTTGCAGTTTAGCTTTAATGAATGCCTGCGTTAAAACCTGCTGTCCCTTATGTTCTTCTATTCTGCCAATGCAAGCGATAATGAAACTGTCTTGAGGCAGTCCGAATTTTGCACGTAAATTCTGTTTATTATTGTTTTGCGGATTGAATTTTTCAAGCTCAATGCCATAAGGAATAGCTTTGATTTTTTCTTTTGGGAAAATCGTTGTTTCGCTAAGTTCCTTCTTCATAATGTTTGTAAGGACAATGGCAGCATCAAGATTTTTATATACCCAATTATGGTAAATGTCTTTTTTGATAATACCCGATTGCATTTGCTGGTATAAAACGATTTTGAATTTTTTTTTGCAAAACTTCCTTGCTAATGATAGAAGTCCGATGCTTTCTGTTTTTCCCACAATGCAAATATCGGTGCTTTGTTTGTTAAGGATTTTTGAGATTATATAAGCAGAAAAAATATCTAAATATCTGAAATAATTAGGAATATTTTCGATATTCAAATTATTTTTCCTTGAAAGCAAATCGGCTTTGCTGTCTTTTAAAGTAAAAATAAAATAAGAATAGCCCAAATCGCTGGCATCAATGGCTCTTTTCACCATTTGGATTTCTAAGCCACCGAAGCCGGGATATGCGTTGAAAAAAC
>DAIOVK010000124.1:0-7704 GCA_036759045.1 Kapaibacterium sp. (SeqCode)
CAATTATGTCTTGGCTGAAAATGTAAATATTGCTTGATAATAAAATAGCAGCTAACATTAAAATATATTTTCTCATTGTTCCTTCTCCAATTAATGATTAATTATTAATTGGAAGACAATTTTTTCTTTTTGGCTTTGAATCACTAGAAAATATGAGCCAGTTGGTATATCATCTGTTTTAAATTCAAGTTTTTGACTACCAGATTCAAGAAAAGTATTTAATATTGTTTTAATATTACTTCCATTTGTATTTATCAATTCAATTGTTGTTAAACCAGATAATTTTAATTCAAATTCAATTGTTGCATTACCATTAGTAGGGTTAGGGTAAATAGTCTTATCAATTTCCTTTTTTTCTGGAATAAATGTTCCTCCATAATTAGCTTTATACAATATAAGAATATCCAATATGCTTGCAATAATATATTTTCCATCGCTTGTAATATCTAAATTTCCATATCCGCCATCTATATAATCATGTACTCCTGTTCCTTTATCAACATCCCATATACGCATTAAAGCGCTATAACTATTAGTTGTAACAACATATTTATCATCTGGCGAAAACTCCATTCCAGTTAAACTGTTGCCATCTATTGGTAGTTTTTGAATTAATTCTTTAGTTTCAAACTCATATATTTCTACACCAAATTCGCTATTACCTACACAATAAGCTACATATTTACAATTATTTGAAAGTCGGAACCACCTGGCATTTGGATATACATCAACACTATCAAGTGTTTCAAAATCCCATACAGCAAAGTAACCAATTGTTGTAGGTTCAAATACATCATCATATACTTTACTTACTTGAGCTATAATTTTTTTATTTCCACATATAAACTTAGGTATAGTTATTTTTAATTCAATTAATTTTTCCTCGTCTGGAAATATTTTTGTTTTTAATATTTTTTTACTTTGAATATCCCATATCTTAAAGCCATTATGGATTGGAGCTATTAAGTATTTCTCATCTTTAGATACATCATATTTAGCATATTCATTTATTAATGTGCCGTCTGATTCAAGTGAATCAATTACTTGAAATGTCTTTGTATTATATATTTCAAATACAGTACGTTCTTGATTTAACCTAATGAAATTTTCATCGTTGTTAATAAAAAATACTTCTTTGTTACCACTAATTCCTTTAATTTCTTTTCCAGTTTCTGTTTCGTAGAAAATATCTACACCAAAACCATGAGCAACGATGATTGAATCATTGTTTGAAAATTTTACCTGATAAAATCCTTCCATCTGAGTAGTCTTCTTCACCCAGACTGTATCTTCGAAGTAGTCCTGCACTGCTTTGCAGGTGGAACTTTGCAAAAATGCTGCAATTATTATCATCAAACTAAAAACATAGAACTTTTTCATTTTATACTCCTTTTTTAAATAATTTTACTTATAATGGAAAAATTACTTTTTCTGTTATAAGGAAAAACTTTAATTTTCAAAGAACTTTAAATTGCATCGTTTAATTTGTAACTTAATAAATATTTATTTTACAAACAAATTTATTTTTAAATTGTTTTTACAGATTCCTAACTCCAGATTCCCAATTCCCTTTCAAAAAACCCATAGCAGCACCCGTATTGTCGTTTTCTCTTGGAACAAAGTTTTGAGTAGTATCTACTTCCAACGATGGTTCTAAATACAAACTTTGTGTATTAAAAGCAACATTTTCATCTCTTCCTGCAACCAGATAAGATTCATAATGACCTGGCCTGTTAATTATTAACAAATTATGTGTACTATTATTTGTTCCTTGATAATAATCATGATGATAACTATAATAAGTATTTATAAACATTGCACTATCAAGCATATTTCCCGGGAAGCCACAGGTCCACCCGCGAACAAATCTATCTGGTTCTTTTTGAACTATAGATTCTGTTTCTAACTGAATAAGTTTTGGTGGGTCAATTATATCCTGCGAAATTATGTTGAAATAATTAAAAACTATTAAAATAGCCAGTACTAATATAATATTGATTTTCATTGCTTATTCTCCAATTAATGACTTACAATTAATTGAAAAATAAATTTCTCTTGTTGGCTTTGTACCACAAGAAAATATGAACCACTCGAAATATCATATGTAATTATTTCAATTTTTTGCATACCGACATCTAAAAACTTACTTAACAAGTTTTTTATAACTGTTCCTTCTATATTTAATAATTCGATTGTTACTTTGCTTTGTTTCATTAATTCAAATTCTATTGTAGCTAAACCTGAAGTTGGATTTGGATATATTATTTTGGTAATTTTTTCTTTTTCAGGAACTGAAACAACATTATATCTTGATTTAAAAAGCCTTAATATATTTGCCACAGCACCTGTTATATATAACTTATTGTTACTTGTATTTGTGCAACCATATGAACTTGGCCAGTAACGATGTACTTCTTTCCCGTTTTTAATTTCCCATATAATAAGAGAGTTTGCCCCTGAAGCATTCGAAGTAATTAAATATTTATCATCTGGCGAAAACTCCATTCCAGTTAAACTATATCCATTAATTGGTAATTTTTGAATTAATTCACCTGTATTAAAATTTATTAATTCGACTCCGAAATTACTATCACTTATATTCTTTGCTAAAATTTCACAATTGTTTGATAATCTGCAAAAACCAGTGCCTTCTTTTGAACTTATACTGTCTAAATCTGAATAGTTATAAGTATTATAGCTTATTTTTTTATAATCTTTATAAGGTGGATATGGATCTGTATATATTTTAAAAAATGAAGCTAAAAAAGTATTGTTATCACATAAATTTTGTATTGTGCATTCCATACTTCTTAAATATTCTTCTTCAGGAAAAGTAATAGTTTTTAAAATTTTATGTGTTTTAAGGTCCCAAGCACAAAACCCGTCTTTAAGTACTCCGATTACATATTTCTCATCTTTAGAAACTAAAATTGAAATTATTGAATCAGTTTTGTATTCTAAAGTATCAATAGCTTTAAAATTACTAGTTTGGTAAATTTCTAAACGGTCATTACTTGTAGCGATTTGTACAAAATTTTCATCATTATTAAAGAATTGAATGGGTGCATAAGATAGAACTCTTTTAATTTCATTTCCATTTTTTGCTTCAAAAAAGATATTTGTTCCGTAACCACGAGCAACAATTAATGAATCATTTTTTGAAAATTGAATATTATCAATAGTACCAAAGTTCGGTACTTTCTTCACCCATACCGTGTCCTCAAAATAATTTTGAGATGCTTTGCAGGTGGTGCTTTGCAAAAATGCTGCAATTATTATTAACAAACTAAAAACAAAGAACTTTTTCATTTCAATCTCCTATTTTAAATATTTTTACTTATAATGGAAAATCTGCTTTTTTCTGTTATAAGGAAAGTCTTTAAATTTTAAGAACTTTAAATCACATCGTTTAATTTGTAACTTAATAAATATCTATTTTACTTCCAAATTTATTTTTCTAATTCCTAATTTTAAACCTGTTTGTATCTACCATATTATTTGCTTCGTCCCAAGCAAGAAATCTTCTGAAAGTAC
Organism: Kapaibacterium sp. (SeqCode); assembly: GCA_036759045.1. Classification (GTDB taxonomy): domain Bacteria; phylum Bacteroidota; class Ignavibacteria; order Kapaibacteriales; family UBA2268; genus JAAYJM01. The sequence continues at coordinate 3,535 of DAIOVK010000124.1, forward strand.
TGTCGTCTGGGTAGTTGGGGTGGTGGTTGTTCCATAATCTGTAACCTTTGCCCATCCAAGCCACAAGACGTAATTTCATAAGTTCACCTTCGCAGCGGCGGATTTGGTCGTGCAACCTTTTCATTTCTTTTCGCAGAGAACGCCTGCCGATATAGAGCTTCGTTGAATCTCTATCTAAATAATTTCCTATTGTTGATAAATGAAAAAGTCGCCTGTTAAAATCCATTATTTCATTTGGATTTCCTCGTATAAAATCTGGTCCGCCAATATCACTATCTAAAAATTCATCATCAGGTAATTCCTCTAAAGTAGTTCTTTGATTTGCATCAATATATTCATAATCATAAAATTGAGGTTTGTTTATATACCCAGCTAGTGATTCTGCTCCATCGTATAAAAGACCTTTTGCTCCAAGTAAAACACTAAGAGAAGTAAATAACCTGAATTCCTCAGCAGTAAAAGGCCTATGCCCATATATTACATATTTTTTGTTATTATAAGTATATTTTTTTACTGAATCCCAACTTAAATGTATAAAACCCTGATTCCACCAGAATTTGTCTGAGAAAAGAAAGCCCTGTGCCGATTCTTTTAAAAAGTGATTATAAAGGTAACCCTCTGCATAAGCTTGAAAAGATGCACGCCAATAATTATTCTGTGTATTTACAGCTTGTTCATATTTAGAAATACTATCTGGATTTATTAAAAAATAATTCGTTGGTAACGTATCTGAAAAATGAACTAAATAAGTTTCATAGTCAGAAGTTGTTGGATTATAAGGAGTATTTATTCCCATATAACCATTAAACAAGCCCATTGTTCTAACTAATATGGAATCGGTTTTATCATAAACATATTTGGCATAAGGAACTGAAATATGATTACTCAAACTCCAAGTGCCAAACCAACGTGAAGGTGTATTGACATAGTATTCGTAATGTGCAGGATAAATTACTTTGTTTGCTTCGTTGGTTGAGATGTTGCCGATTAATTTGCTGTAGTATTTTTCTGCTATCCAACTATGCAAACGACCTTCAATTACTGGATTATATCTGAAAAGCTTTATTCCTTTGTCAGAAAATGGAGTTGCTATAATTTTATTTAAATCAACTTGAACTTTCGCAGTTAATAAAGAATCGAAATCACCGGATAGGTAGTTTTTCGCATGGGGGCTCTCGATTCGCACCCAGTCTATCATCAGTGGTCCACCTCCTAAATACGTAATTTTTATTTTTATGCTGTCTATTTCACCAATTTTTGCACTTTCATCTTTTAATAAAGGATTATCTCGTTTGTTGTCGTTTAATTTAAAACTTGCTGATATAGTTATATCTTTGCTATTTGGTGGTAGCATTTGCTTTGTTATACAAATAGCTATAACTCCAGTATCTGCTGGGATTGTATCTCTTATGCAACCTCTACCATTTGCTAATTCATAAGTGCCACTCGGATATTGAGAAGGAAAGGGTACTGTAGCAAACTTAATGTTAGCATATCTTGAAACAGTTTTGTGGTGTATTGTTACTGAATCTGGGGGAATTATATAAGAAGAATCATATAAATATGTATATGGTAATTCTATTTTCAAGACAGTATCATTATTCATTTCACTGCTTGTTCTTCGTAAATTTATTGAAAAAACTAAAGTTTTACAAAGGAAATTGTTCAAAATTGTTTCGTCAGTTTGACCAATTGTAGCTAATGAAAGTTGATTGCTGGGCCATGGTTCCGATAAAATTACTTGGTTAACTAATTCTGCACTATCTATGATTAAACGATTGAAGTTTGGGTCAGTTGAATCAGTTAAAACCCTGCCTTTTCTGTTTAAGAAACCAAAAACAGGTCTGGTTGTATCGCCTTGCCTTATAACTAAATTTGATGGATTGTTAGGATTTAATAAAAGTGTAGGTTCATACTGAATAGCTCTTGCGTTCAATATTTGGCCTTCATTTCCATGAGTATAATCTTCTGGTTTCAAAATAATAAGACAATTACTATCCAATGAACTTGCCTCAACATCGCTATTTGCAGCATCGTTTTGATTTGCACCAACAGCATGACTAATTTTATATGATGCTCCCCAGTGCCAACCACGTAAGAATTTATCTTGTTTAAAATATGCAGAATCTGCTGAAAGGTAAATCTGATTACCACCAATACCCCAAATGAATTTTGCTTGTGTAGGTTCAAAATCTTGGCAATTTGTAAAATATGAAATAACGATTAAAAATAAACATGCTAACTTTTTCATCTTTTACCTCACAATTTCAATTTTTTGAGTATATTCTTTATTTCCGGCTATTACTTTGCATAGATAAGTTCCGGTATTTAAATAAATATTAATAGGGATTTTACTGTTTGACTGGCTAACTTGAATGTTTTCAGTATAAATCGTTTTCCCTAGTAAATCAGAAATAATTATTGATAATTGTTCTGTATTTATATCAATTAAATCTATACTTATCAAATTATTGTTTGTTGTAATGGAAATATTTTCATTATTGATTACGTTTGGAGATACACCTGTTTCTGTTTTTTTAAAAAGGTAAAAGTCTGCTCTACCGCCTCCGTAAAAAACTTTCCAATTTTCGTTAGTTCCGAAAGTTTCAATAATATCATCGTTATAGTGATATGAATTCAATTTCGATGTTGAATTATGTAATTCTAATTCATAATAGCCATCCCAGTCAGCATAAAATATTAAATAATGATTATTATCAGGTAAAACCTCCAAATTCCAACACATTCTTAATAAATCAGACCTTTTATATATTTCGTTTGTAACAAGATTATAAGAAAGTGCAATTTTATTACTTCGAACAGCTATCAAATAATTATCATCATTAGAAAATTTTAAATGTCTATAACCCCAATCAGAATCTAGCTCGTTATTTTCAAGTACTGCTATTTCCTGAAATGAAGCAAAATCCCATAAGGTTAATTTTTGGAACCACTTATCTTCATCGTCATCTTTTGTTAAAGTTCCAAAAGCAAAAATACTTCCTTCATTTGAGATTTTAATTTTATTGGTTCTTCCATCAATAGGAATACTTTTTATTATTTCACTTTTTTTGATGTCATACAGAAACAAATTGTAGTATTGTTTTCTTGAAACTTCGTCAAACGTAGCATAGCCAATTATCAAAAAATTTCCATCTGGTGTTATATCAACACAAAAAGCTCCGTTTAAAGCACCTTCAGAATATAATGGAATATATTTAATTGCTTTCTCGGTTTCAATATCCCATAAGTTTAATCCACCACCGCCATCTCTTGTTACTATAGTTTTTCCATTTTTTGAAATTTGCATTTCATAAATTCCAGATACATCTTTGTTCTCAAAAGTTGAGACAAACTCACCGTTGCTTGCATCCATTTTTTGAATCGTATTACCTACTGCACAGTAGATATAATTTCCATCTGCTGAAAATTTAGCAAAACTAATTTCAGTTGGGTACATATACTTTTGCCATTCAATAGCAAGGTCTGGCTCTGCTGGAGGCGTTGCAAGCAAAGGCATTGCAAAAACCATTGCTGTTGCGATTAAGAGTAAAAGTTTCGTTTTCATTGTGTTTTCTCCTTTTGGAAAATTACTTTTGAATAATTTAACTTATAAAAATATATCATAATTAGCATATATATTTTTATAATTCAAACCTTCTAATACCACCAGCCCGTTCAAATAAGCATTATCAAGAACAAGTCGGCTCCTATTCCCTAAATTTTCAACAGTACCTAATACTTTCTTAAATCCAAAAATAGGGTTCATATCATCATAATTATTAGAATTTGGTACTGACATATTTGCAGTATTAATCTGTAAAGTCGGTTCATAATAAATAGATTTTGACCTTACTATTTCTGTTCCATTATCACAATGTGTCCAAATTTTATTTCCATTTTCAGATTTAACAAAAAGCAATATAGAGTCATTCATATTTGTGCTTTGAGTATATAATGATGAATAAGCATCATGTTGATTAATATTCAAAGCTTTAGAAATTTTAAAACTAGCACCCCAGTGCCAACCAAGCATAAACTTATCTTGTTTGAAAAAATCTAATGTGTCCGACAAATAGACAGAATCTATTGCTGAATAAGCTGGGAAATAAAACTTATGTTGCACCGGTTCTTTGTCCTGTGCGTAAATATTAGTAAACAATACAATCG
>DAIOVK010000125.1:0-3391 GCA_036759045.1 Kapaibacterium sp. (SeqCode)
GGGGTTACCAATGACATCTTTGCTTGTCATTCTGGCGTATGCCAGAATCCATCTTACTTTTTGGATATTTGTAAAAATACTAATGACTAATAACTAATGACCTATAAGAACTATTTTTTAAGATGGATTCTGACATTCGTCAGAATGACGCTTAAAGTTTTGTCATCTCCATCTAAATAAAGGACTTACTTTATCTGGGGGTTCGGAATGACACTATTTTAAATTTATATGGTCAAGCAGTAGAAATACGCTCTGAAAGTATCATATATTTTATTTTAATGCGTATTTCTTTAAAGTTCCTTGTCTTTGCTCAGCTTTTCTATCCCATTCCGGAATAATTTTTTGTAAAAACTCATTTTTATCCATACGCAAAGAATCCATATTCCAACCAACAAGTTTTTGAGCCATCTCTTTTGTTGAAAAATCTGGCAATGGAACTGGAATAGTAACGTTCTTTTTCACAAGAATTTGATTAATCAAAGCACTTGCCTGCTCTGATTTTTGGATTGAAGTAGAAAGAACGCGAAGCGCTTCAACAGGAGAATGGAAGCCGACGCTGTTTGCAGCAGCTACCCAATCCCAGCGCCATTGAGCATGTCTAATCAACTTAAGCACAGGAGCCATTTCTTCTTCAGTAGCTCCGTTATCCCAAGCTACTTTTGCTTCGAGATGAGTTTTTGCAAGCGATTTTTCTGCAATACGGCGAATTTCCATTACTCTGTCTTGCCGGGCATAAACGTCTGCAAGGAGTTGCTCTTCACTCTGGCGATGGCATACCTGGCAGGAATTAGCAATATTATTAAGCGGGCTTTGTTTGTGATGGTCGGTAAATTTGACACCGCCATCAATTTTGTATGGCATGTGGCAATCGGCGCAAGATACTCCGCGTGCAGCGTGAATACCAGTGCGGTATAGCTCGTAATCCGGATGCTGTCCTTTGAGCATTGGAGTTCTGCTTAGTTTATGAGTCCAATCTGTAAATTCAATTTCATCATAATATTTTTCCATAGAATCAGCAGAAAAGCCCTTTGCCCAGGGAAAAGTAAGGTATCCCTTTGGGTCTTTAGCAAAGTAGTATTCAACGTGGCATTGGGCGCAAACGAGAGAACGCATTTCCTGATGAGTGAAGCTTTCCGGCTCTCGTCCCTGCTTTTTCATTGCTTCTATAAGTGCAGGGCGGGTTATACGTAAGTTCATTGTTTTCGGGTCGTGGCAGTCCTGGCAGCCAATAGGATTAATCACATCAGCACCAATATCAATCCATTTCTGCCCATAAAACTTTTCCGGACCTATTAAATTTATGAGGCGCGGCACATCGGTACTTTTGCAGGACCAACAGGTGGAAGGTTGAGGGCTATTAGCAATTCCGCCAGTTCGTAGCGTTTTGCGAATATCTTCAACAGCGTAGGCATGTCCTCGTCCCTGGTCATATTCCTTGGAAAAAGCGTAGCCAGCCCAAAGTATTACTAATTCCGGAAAATTCTCCAAATAGTCAACGCGTCCGGATCCGGCATATTTACTGCGAAAACTCGTGTCTAATGTTTTTAGATAAGATTCAAATTCGCGGGGATAGTTTTGTCCCCAGACCTCGTTACGCGGCTCAAATTCCGGTATCTCAACAGTTGGTTGCAGGCGTGCTATAGACTCAGAGCGGCGCTCCATTATGGAGGTTGCTAAAAGTCCAAGCAGAAATACGATAATCACTACAGCTATAAACAAGCCCCACTTTAAAAAAGGAGATGATTTGGTATTTGTTTTTGTCATAATTCACCGTTGATTTGTTAATTAAATTTTATATTGAATTTTTATTAAGTATATTCAATAATTCACCTTACGCTTTCCCCTCTTGAGAGGGGCAGGGCTGATACATTCTTTGTCTCACTTTCTCATTCCCCTCTTGAGAGGGGATTAAAGGGGTGTGTTCTTACACTAATCTTTTGCTGAGAATTACATTTACAATTAATAATTCATCATTATTTTATACACAATCACTTATTAGAATTTTCATTGTTCTAACTCGTCAAGTATTTTTTCAATTGATTGGTTAAAATCAATAAATTCCTCATCTTCTTCCATCATAACGCATAGCTGTTCTAATTCACCATCAGTGAAAGCCCTTCCCGGACGCACCCAAGCAGAAGAATTTAAAATATTTTCTTCATCTGCTTTAGAAAAAAAAAGAACTTATGTATTTCAGTTCCTTTAAAAGTTCCAAGAAAGATTTGCTTTTCTGCGGATTTTCTATATTTATAATGTATGTGCCCATTATTTTAATATTCAAGATGAATGTAATTATATTTAAATAATTAAATAAATACTTACTAAAACAAATTTAATATACAAAAAAAAATTGATATTTACAAACCACTTCTTACAATATCGTGTAATCTTATTACTCCAACGCATTTTCCAATTTCGTCAACAACCGGTAGCACTGAAATCTGACTTGTTCTGTTTTCCATAAGTGCAAGTGCTTCACCAAGATATTTATACATACCAACGGCAATTGGAGAGTGCGTCATTAAATCATCTACAATCAATTTACTAATATCAACATTTTTTTGCAAAGCCCGCCGCAAATCGCCATCAGTAATTATTCCTTTTAGAAAGTTTTCAGCATCGACAACGCAGACGCATCCAAGTGCTTTATTAGTCATTTCAATTATTGCATCGCGGAAAGCAGTTCCAACGTAAGTTATTGGTAAATTGCTGTTTGCGTGCATTATATCTTTTACTCTCAATGTAATATTTCTACCTAACTGCCCTAAAGGATGTTGGCGTGAAAAATCAATAGTCGTAATTTCCTTAAATTTCATAATACTTGAAGCAATCGCATCGCCAATCGCTAGAGATACCGTAGTGCTGGAAGTGGGAACAAGGTTCAGCGGGCATGCTTCTTTTTGGATTGTCGCATCTAAAACTATGTCGCTATGCTCGGCAAGAAAAGATTTCATATTGCAAACTATAGAGATTATTTTAGCATTCCGGCTTTTTATAAATGGAACGAGCCGCACTAACTCATCTGTTGAACCGCTTTTTGAAAGCATTAAAATTGTGTCTTCCTCACTCACAATCCCAATATCTCCGTGCAGTGCTTCGACTGGATGAAGGAAAAAAGCAGGTGTGCCTATACTTGTCAGTGTAGCAGCTATTTTTTTTGCCACAATGCCGGATTTTCCGACTCCAGTAGTGATTAAATTTTTTGATGAAATTATTAGTTTTACAGCATCGGCAAATCGATTATCAAGCCGGCTGCATACTTCTTGAAGAGCAGTAATTTCTTCGTTTATTACTCTTTTGCCTTCAAGGATTAAGTCGTTGTTATCTATCATTTTGGTTTATTTGTTTATTTGTTTATTTGTTTATTTGTTTATTTGTTTATTTGTTTATT
>DAIOVK010000125.1:3491-7677 GCA_036759045.1 Kapaibacterium sp. (SeqCode)
GTTTATTTGTTTATTTGTTTATTTGTTTATTTGTTTATTTGTTTATTTGTTTATTCGTTTATTTTTTTATTCGTTTATTTTTTTATTTTTTTATTTGTTTAATTGTTTGAACTCCTTCCCAAGTTGCACTTGGGAAGGAGTTCAAAGGATTAAGTCATTGATAAGTGTTATTTTAGTTTTTATTGTTTTAAGTTAATTTTTTATAAACGATAAAGTTTTTATTCCAACTTTTACAAAATACATTCCAATCGCAAAATTTGAAATATCAATCTTTTCCTTATTCTTTGTTTCTAATATTTTTGAACCGAGAAAATCGAAGATTTCTATTCTTTCAGTTTCATTTAAATTTTTTAAAGAAATAAAGTCGGTGGCTGGATTTGGAAAAACCAAAATTTCATTTTTGTATTCATAAATATCTTGAACATCAGTGGTTAAAAAATCAGAAATTTTAGCTTTGTAAATATTTGTACTTTCTGCTACAGTATATATATATTCTTTGTTCATAACTATATTAGAAACAAAAAGACTATTTAATCCATCATTAATCGTTTTCCAGTTTCTGCCGTAATCAGTTGATAGCAGCACACCGTTGCTGCTTGAAGCAGCAAAAACAATTGAATCGCAAGCGATTACGCTATTTAATCTATATTGAAATAATTTTTCCCAATTAGAACCATAATCTGATGATAAATATAACCAACTTCCTCTTGATGAAACATATATGAGCGAATCAGTAACAGCAATACTTGATATTTGCAGAATTGAACTGCCTAAATCTACCAATTCCCATTTTTCTCCGTTGTTAGTTGATTTATACAAAGCATCTGTTGTTCCGACAAAAATAATATTGTTAATTGAAGAAATGCAATTAATATCTAATGAAGATAAACCAGAATTCATTTGATTCCAGCTATCACCTTGATTAGTTGAAAGAAATACTCCAGAGTCATTTGTTCCGGCAAAAATACTTGAGCCACTGACAGCAATGGTTTTAATGTAAGAATCAGTTAAACCGTTATTTGTTTCAGTCCAGTTTGCACCATTATTAGTTGATTTATAGATACCACCTAATTGTGTGCCGGCGTATATAGAAGAATCATTAGCAGAAATACAATTTATGTAAATTTCTTTTAATCCATTGTTTATTAATTCCCAATTACTGCCATTATCTTTTGAAATTAATACTCCTCCGTCAGTTCCAAGATAAACATTTGATTTATTTATTGCTAAGCAATTAAAACTAAAAGCATCTAATCCTTTGCTTTTTGCTGCCCAGCTTTCGCCTTTATTTGATGATATGAAAACTCCGGCAAGTGTACCTGCAAAAATATCTGAACCGTCAATATATAATGCTGATATATGATAACTTGTTAATCCATTATTTATTGGTTCCCAGCTTTCGCCATTGTCAGAAGAACGGAATACACCGTCTCCGTAAGTTCCAGCATATAGAACAGAGCCATTAACTTCTATACATAAAACTTTTAGATTTGTCAAACCATTATTTATTGCTTTCCAGCTTTCTCCATTGTTTGTAGAAACAAATATTCCGTTTCCGTAAGTTCCGGCATATATATTTCCATCGCTTTTTGCTAAACAAGAAATATTAGAGTCAGCAATTCCATTTTCATTTTTTTGAAAAGATTCTCCTTTATTTGTTGATACATATAATCCTCTATTAGTACCAAGATAAATATTTGGTTCAATAACTTCTATAGAAGAAATATAAACGCAATCTAAATATGAGAAACCGTATACACTAGTCCATACTTCACATTTATTGCTTGATACAAAGATTTCATCAGAAATACAAATATATATATTTGTATCAACTATTTCCAAACAATTAATATTTAAATATTGCTGTTCTGAGTTAACTGAAACCCAGGAATCCCCGTCATTGGTTGAATAAAATAATCCGCTTGAAGCAGTTCCTACAAAAATTACCGAATCTTTTACGGCAAGACATTGAATATAACCGGTATTTAAATCGGACCCTATTTTCCCCCAGTTTTCACCTCTGTCGCTACTTCTGAACAATCCGCGATATGTTGCAGCAAAAATGTAATTTCCTTTTGTTTCGATATCCATAATAGTACCTCCAAAAGGACCTTCGCACTTCTGCCATTTAGCATTTGAGTAGCTGCTTAATAAAAATAGAATTATAATAACGGAGAAAATATGTTTCATAATATAATCCTTAAAGTTTATATTAAATTTTGGTGTATTTAATAATTTAGCAGCGATCGGCGATCGGCAATCAGCAATCAGCAATCAGCTATCGGTTATATATCACTTATCACTAATCATTTATCACTTATCATTTATCACTTATCACTTATCACTTATCACTTCATCTCCATACAAATTTAACGAAAATATGAATTTTGTAATAATTTTAAAAAAAATATTTTTTTTGCTTGTTAATTATTATTTTTTTTATTAATTTGAATTGCGAGTAAAAAAGACTTTTTCATTTGAAAAATCCTTAAAGAGTCTGCCGTTAACACGGCAGATTTTTTTTATATTGAGTTCTTTCATTCAATATTGATAGTCATTTCAGAAAAATTGTTTAATTTTAAAATATTTGAAATAATAAATTTTATTAATGAAAATTATTTGGAAAATATTAAAAATAGTAATGGCGACAGTTCCATTTTTATTATTGTTATATGTGCTTTTAATAAAGTATAATGTATTGCCTGGATTTTCAGAAAATGAGCCATTTGAAATGTTTTCCGATATGGATTTGAACTATCGAACTAAACCACAAGAGTTAAACTTAAAATTAAAGGACAGCTTATCAATATTAACCCCTGACAGGAGAAGCAGGGCTTTCAATAAGCAAAAGTATATTTATTCTCAAATCGAATTTGAAGAAGCAATAGCAAATGTAAAGAATCCTTTAAAAAGAAGCGAATTCGTTTTGAAACGAGGTAAGCTTAAATTTGAGACTTACTGCGTTCATTGCCATGGGGCAGAAGGTAAAGCAAATGGTTTAATCATTACAAAACCAGAACTTGCTAAAGATGAAGAAGGTTTTCCTGCTCCACCAAGCTATTTGCGAAAGGAGACAATGGGATTACCTGATGAAAGAATTTTTCATATTATTTCTGTTGGGCAAAATGCTATGTTTGGAGTTGGAGATAAATTAGTGCCTGAAGACCGTTGGTGTATTGTTCATTATGTTAGATTTCTACAAGGAAAATGATGCTTTTTTCAATTTATTACATATTGCTTTCTTTTATCTCTGTTTCCTTTGTTGGTACTGCATTTTTCTTGCTTTTTCAAAGATTTTTCCATTCTCACTGGAGTGAAAAAATTGAGGAAATTGCTAATAAATCCCTGAAGCTTCAACTTTTATTGCTTTTAATTTTTTTATTACCTGTGATTTTCGATTTGATTTTTATTGGAAATATTAGAATTTGCTTAATTAGTAAATATTTAAATAATAATTTTTTACTGCTATACTATAATCATAACTTTATTTTAATAAGAACAATAATTTACTGCGTTTTATTTATTTTTCTTTTATTCAAATTATCCGGATTAAATTTAAAAACTTTTTCAAATTTATCTACAAAAACGCAAATCAAATATCCTTCAATTTATCTTGTATTATTATTTATAATCGGGAATTTTTATGGAATTGATTTGCTAATGTCGATTCAAAGCGGTTGGAGCAGTGCCATTTGGGGAATATACTTTATTTCCATTAGCTATATTACTGCTATTTGTTTGTCAGCATTAATAAGAATTATTAATATTAAAAAATCTAAAAGAATTTGTAAAGATGAAAAAGAATTAGAAAACATTGGGAAACTTATTTTTGGAGTAAATTTCTTTTGGGCTTATCTTTTTTATATCCAAATACTAATTATTATGTATGGAAATTTGCCTAAGGAAATGCTATTTCTTGATTTACGAATGGAAAGTGTTTATAAATACTTATTCTATTTCATTTCTATGTTTCATTTTATATTACCTTCAATTCTATTACTCCCAACAAATTTCAAACAAAACACCCGAATTCTTTTAATTACTTCCTGTCTAATTATAATTTCTACAATAACAGAGCTATGCTGGATTATATTACCAGTTATATAAATAAAGTTCTAGAAACAGTCATTCCGAACCCCCTGATAAAGCAAGAGCTTCATTATAATAGAGATGACTTAAGTAAAAG
>DAIOVK010000126.1:0-7655 GCA_036759045.1 Kapaibacterium sp. (SeqCode)
ACATACGATCCTTTTAAATTATATAATAAGGTTTCTTAAGAATTGTTACACTAGCAGTAAGAAAAATGTAAACGTTTTATTACTAATTAAATCTTTCAATTACGTAAAATTGGGAGAGTTAGAGTTTAAAACGTGTTGTTATTCTGCTTATCCCGTTAGGGATTTGATATTTGTAATTATGTTCTTTGGATTGCATTTTTATTCCGTAGGAATTAAATATTTATTTGCTTTTTTATATATAATCCCTACGGGATAAGCACAGTCAAGGGTTATTCCTGTTACAAATATTTAATTCCTACGGAATAAATTTTAAATAAACTAAAACTATGTCTATTTCCAATTATAAGATTTAATACTTGTGAGTAATGAATAGCAGAGGGTGATATTTCTTTATGTCATCTCCATTTAAATAAAGGTCTTGCTTTATCAATGGTTTAGAATAATAAGAATGCAAATAAAAAAATACAATGTGTCAAAAACTTTGAAAATAATAAAATGAATTTCTTATTACACTTTTTAAGTTAAATCACGGGTGAAATTCGTCTTATTATTCAATTTGTAAAACTTTGCAGAAATTTATGGAAAAGATAAAGAAAATACTTGGAAAAGAACAGCTTGAAAAAGAAGATTTAATCTATTTACTGTCGCTTGAAAATGATGATGAAATTGAACTTTTAAGGCAAAAAGCAGAACAAACCTTATTCGATTTAGTTGGTGAAAAAGTATTTTTCCGCGGACTAATCGAATTTTCAAATATATGTACCTCCGATTGCTTTTATTGCGGAATTAGAAAAAGCAACCCAAACGTAAGCCGCTACACTTTAGATGAAGATGAAATACTTGAGCAGGTTAAGCAATGCGCCGATTTGGGCTACGGTTCAATCGTATTGCAGTCGGGAGAACGCTCTGACAATTTATTCATTGATTTTCTTGTGAAAATATTGAAGAAAATCAAGCAGATGACAATTTCTGAAAAACAGCCGGAAGGACTTGGAATAACTCTTTGCGTTGGCGAGCAAACAGAAGAAAATTACAGAAGATTATACGATGCTGGCGCCCACCGCTATTTACTTAGAATTGAGTCGAGCAATCCAGAATTATTCAGAAAAATTCATCCACCCGAGCAAAAGTATGAAACAAGAGTCGAAGCTCTAAAAGCACTTAAAAATGTTGGCTTTCAGGTAGGAACGGGCGTTATGGTTGGTCTGCCGGAACAAACAATCGAAGATTTGGCAAATGATATTCTGTTTTTCAAGGAGATGGATATTGATATGCTCGGAATGGGTCCTTATGTCATTCATAACGAAACACCGTTTGCAGTATATTCTGACTATTATGAAAAAAATAAGGAAAAAATTTATAAATTAGCATTAAAAATGATTGCAGTTTGCAGGATTTTCCTGAAAGATGTAAACATTGCATCCACAACTGCCTTGCAAGCAATGCAGCCAGTAGGGCGTGAAGATGGTTTGATGTTCGGAGCAAATATTATTATGCCCCAGCTTACTCCAACTTACAGACGCAAGGAGTATCAGCTATACGAAGGAAAGCCCTGTATGGAAGACAGCACAGAAGATTGCTATTTTTGTATTACAAACAGAATTGCTTCAATAGGCAGAACAATCGGACAGGACGCATGGGGCGATTCCAAGCATGCACTAAAGAGGAAGTAGAAAAAAACTATAGATGGACTCCACTTGGGAAAGTGGAGCCCATCTGGAAAAACAAAGCAAAGCTTTAAGGTAATTTTTCTTCTCAAGTGCAACTTGGGAAGGAGATTCATAAAATACTTAAAGCAAGTAGTTCACCAACTCACCAACTCAACGAATCATCATAAATGCTATCTTTCTATAACAAATGGAACAGAAAAATTCTGATTTTTCAATGAATATTGCAAATAATAAACTCCATTAGAAAATACTTTTTGGTCTAATATATGGCGGATTTCATTATTTTGAGGAACAGAATTAAATCTATCTATCTCTCTACCATAAATATCAAAAATATAGAACTGAGTTTCAAAATTATTCGAGGTTTCTGGTAAACGAATATTGATATAATCATTTGCTGGATTAGGATAAATTTCTATTCCATCATTTGAAAATTCTTCTACGTAAGTATCATATAGAATTGAGAAAGGACCTACCATATCGTAAGTCATTTCAACATCTCCAAACCATGTAGCTCGAAGCCAGCAGTAATCATATTCAGTAGTCGTAACTGTCCAATTATAATAATTTGAAGACGCTTTCTGGTTATAAACAAGATTTGACCATGTAGCTCCGTCATCAGTAGAGAATTCCAAATCAAATTCATCAACCGAACTTGAAACCCACTGAATTTTATAAGATTTCCCAGCTTTTACAATTTCGTTTTCAATTGGCTTGCGAAACATAAGCATTCCATTAAGAATTTTAAATGTTCCTGTCCTTGCAATTTCTTTTCCTGTTTCGCTGTTGAGCATTCTTAAGACGCCGTTCCTTGTTGTTACTTTTGGAATAACCCAAACCGTAGCTTGATTTAATGCATTTAAATTTCCAGATGCATTAGACCAATTTTCGCCGCCATCGCTTGAAAATTCAAATCGAATTAACCGATAGACCTGAGTGAACCAACGAATCGTATCCTTAGCTCCACCAGTATAGTAGCTGTCCCCGGAAGCAGGACTATATATTTGGGCAAAACTCGACATTATCGAAAATGGATTTTTGCTTCGGTCAAGCTCAACTAATGTTGCGGAATCAACAATTTTAATTAAGCACATTTCTGAATGAATATTTGGAGCTGTCCAGCTATAAGATTTATCTTCAATTCTAATAGGACTGTACGTTATCCTACTCCAAAGCATTCCATTATCAGAAGAAAAATCAATATATGCAGAGGATTTTCCGTCAGTTGTCCAGGTAATACTATATTGCTCATTAGCAGGAAGAACCTCACTGCTTGTCGGTTTAGTGATTGACAAGCTATAAAGAAGAAGAGGATTAATCAAATTGAAAACGCCGCGTTCAGTAATGATTTCGTCGTCAGTTGAATGTATATCGCTGCTTTCGTGCCAGTTAAATGAAACAATTTCATCTCGCTTTAATATTGAAAAACGTAGCGTTCCAATATATGTTTTTTTTAGAGTTAATAGCTCACCTCCCAGATTTGTAAAATTATCATAATCAATCTCAATTGTTCGCACCCCTTCTAACTTGTTTTTTGCAGTATCAAGCGGAGCACTCCAAACGCTTCTGTATCCTTTTGTAGAATCTTCAAAAATGATGTTCGATTTTTTTACAAAAGAATTGTATTTCAATACATTTTGATTAAAAGTAACTGCAAAAGTGCAATTTGCAAGTGCAAATGAAGGTCCCTGATTTTGTATGTACATATCTAATTCTATGAAATCGCCGTTAATTGAACTTTCGCCAAATACAAGGTAATTCACTAATTGCAATTTTTTGTCTTTTGGTCTTTGTCTGTCATTCTGAACGGAGTGAAGAATCTCAAGTTCCGTGTTAGAAATTACTTGTGAGATTCTTCGCTGCGATTCAGAACGACATCTTTTCTCAGTCATACTATCAGCAAGCTGATAGCATGACTTATCTCTTGTCATTCTATCAGCTTGCTGATAGTATGACTGAAAACA
Organism: Kapaibacterium sp. (SeqCode); assembly: GCA_036759045.1. Lineage (GTDB taxonomy): Bacteria > Bacteroidota > Ignavibacteria > Kapaibacteriales > UBA2268 > JAAYJM01. The sequence goes on from DAIOVK010000126.1 coordinate 3,635, forward strand.
CTGTTTCGGAATGAAACTTTTTCTTATGTCATCACCATTAAAATAAAGGTCCTCTTTTATCTGGGGTTCAGAATGACAAGAAGAAGATTCTGCTTGATTGGAAAAAATTTCTGGGGCAATTCCTAAATCAAGTAAAGAAGAAGTATGTCCGTAGTTTCTATAAACAATTGTTCTGTCGCCTGCATTCACGAAACCATCTCCTGTAACATCAGAGCGGGCATTTGTGGTTCCGTTGTCTAATCTTGCCTGCAATCCATCTTTTTCGTCAATTGTTCCGTCCCGAATAATATCACCACCTATTAAAGCCGGCATTGGATTTAGAGTAGTTCCAGCTTTTCCATCATTATAAATTAAGGCAGTGGACAAAAATCCCTCTTCTGTCGATGCCCCATTAGAATTTCCAAAGGCAGTATAAAAGTTGCCAGTCCAGGGATTTGCTGTAGAAGTTGGAAGAACGTTATTGCTAACTCCGTTCCAGCTTTCAAAGTCCCAACCGGATTCAATATACCAGGTATTTTTGTCGTCTCCTTCAAAAATGAAAGGTGCCGGAAAGCGCGACATAACTGGAAGATGATTGATATGCTCAATAACTAACCAGTAGTAACCATTTGATATTTTAGGGAAATAATACTGCACATTTGCGAAATTGTTTGTTCCGTTATTGCGATTTGAAGGATTAGTATTGTCGTATCCGAAAACAGAAATAGCAGAATCAAGCAGCATATCAGGTTGGCCGGCAACGTCAGTATATAATTTTATTTTCAGTCCACCGGTTTCAAAAGTGCTTCCAAGATTATTGAGCATATTTCCAGAGATTTTTCCTTTGTGGTAACCTTCGAGCAAAACTCTTGTATTGAAATTAGAAAGAGGAGTAATAGTAAAAAGCTGACTTTCAGATTTTAGGAATTTCGATTCATTAAAAATATTATATTTAGCATTTATTCTAAAACGTGCATTTGAAATAGAAGCAGGCAAAAGTCCCTGGTCATCAAAGCGACCATCATTATTTACGTCCGGGTCTGCTTTTGACACATCTAATTTTGCAGCATAAATCATCTGGGGATTTGAATTTTTAAAGCGAAAATTAGTAGAATCTGGGAAAACAAGGGAATTTACCTGGAAAGCACCCCAGTATTTACTTCCAACGTATTGGTAGGGTTGAGCTTCAACTCCTCCGCCGCCTCTTATGGAAAATTCCAAAGAGGGTGGAGTATTTGAAAGTGAATCTGCACCAGAGTAAAAGCCAAGCCCGTAGTAATTAAAACCAACCCAACGCAGCCGATAATCCTTTGTAGTGCTGGCGATTGCCTGATTAAATTCGGGTTCAACCAATTTAATAAATGGAATTGCCGGAACGAATTTTACTTTATTTCCATAAATTCTAAGCAAACTTCCGCTTTTCTCTGACTTTTCGATTGCACGGGCAATGCCGTTAATTACGAAGCTACCTCCGTTGAATGAAAAGCAGGTATGTAAATTTTTCTTTGTTGTGTCGTCAAGGTTTGAAGCATTTGCAGCTTGCAAACCCTGAACAAAATAAGTTAGTTCTGTTGGCTCTTCGCCAGAAATAGAAACTTTTCCCGGAACTCCTTCCCAAAGACGCAATTCACGAATTTCTCCGTAAAAACTTCGGGTATTTCCATTTGGACTGATTGAGGAATTTAAAGGAATATAACCAACATAAGTAGGGAACTTATTTTGCGAAAGAACAGCGAGAGTATCTCCGAGTTGAGAGGTTAAGCTATCTGCTCTTTGCACTCTGCCGTCAATATAGAAGCGGATTTCTGGCTTATTGCTTTCATTCTTTAAAATTAGCAAAACTCCAATGTGCGTCCAAATTATCTCGTCTGAATAAGAATTTGGCAGCACAAGTGGATAATTTATATCGCTTTTAGCCTTGTGGATTGTGCCATTTGCATCGGAAATATCAAATTCTATTTGACCGGTAGAAAGCAAACTCATTCCGTAATGCAATTTTTTAGAACTGCTGTCGCATTTATAGATGATTGGAAAAATTCCTTCGGCTTTTGTTGGAAATCTATACGGGTTAATCCATGCATCAAAAAAATAAATATTTTTGGTTAAATTCATTCCTTCATTTGGTTCAATATAAAGGATTTGATTTTCCATATTTCTTTGAACAGCGAAAAATGGTGCTACAGAAAAGAGCCCGGAATTATCTTCAATAGTTCCCTGATTGTTATTGCTATTGCCTTTGACACGGAGCATTGCACTTCGCGAAAATGGGTTTATGGTTCTTAAATTAGCAGCAGCATTATTGTTTTGGTATGGCTCCCAAACCGCAGTTCCAGTTTCTACGTCAATATTTGTATTTCCGTTGTGGTCTCTTGCATTTGGGTCGCGGGCATAAAACCAGGTAGCACCGCTATCAATGCTATATTCAATAAAAACATCATTTGAGCCGGTTGCAAACGGCTCACCTAATCCATAAGAAATCCAGCGAATATCGTAAGTTTTATCTTGTAAGTTTTGAATACCAACACCAATACTCGGTGAAGTTAGTTTTATATGCGGTAAATCAGGGCGAAACCTTGCTGTATCATTTTTTATTAAATTTACCTGGTAAAGATTGATATTATCTGCTGCATTCTGATAAGTAGAATCGCTTGCCAAATCGTTTAAAGTACCATCGAAAGAATAGTAAAGTTCAAGCCCACGGCGGAAATCACCGTAAGTGGAAGTATTTGCCGGGTTTTGTATTCCAACGGCTCTGCTCCTTATTTCGTCCTGAGTTAAAGCCACACGCCACACTTTCACTTCTTTTAAGCCAGCACGAAGATAGCGCGTTGCTGTTATTTGTCCGTTGGGATTTATTCCGACCCAGATAGGATGAGCCGTTGTAAGCATACGAATATCTAAACTGCTGTCATTTTGAAAACGTGAAACGAGTTCGCCGTTTACGTAAAGACAAGCAACGTTATTTTCTACTGTTGCGGCAATGTGCGTCCAGTTTTTTGCATTTGCATTTGAAATAGGGGTGCCGTCTCCTGCTACTTTCAATGAATCGCAAATGTCGGCAACAAGAGTAGCAAGGTAGCCATTTTTCCCGCGTGCTTGAATTTCGCGCACTCTAAATGCCGGATACTTACCATCTTTCAAATAAAGCAGCCAGGCACCTTCATTCGAGCCAAGAATAGGGCTTGCATTGGGGCCACCACTTGAAGCAACAATTCCGGGTTCGGCACTTGCTGCGTAATTGTAATTTAGATTTACCCAAGCTTCGACTGTTAATTGTGTTGAATTGCTAAAATTCCTGTTTGTTTTTAAATATTGATTAGTTCCGTTTAATTGTAGAAAAAATGATTTTCCGAGAATGTAAGTTCCTTTTGCTATTGAAGTATAAATATCGTCAGCCCGAGTTGTTAAATTTACTCCATAAACGCCGGCAAGCTTTGTGATTTTTAATTTCATTTGCTCGGAGCGTTCTGAAAAGTATTTATCTTTTGTCCAAATCACTCTAACCGGATTGCGGTAATTTGTTTTTGTTATTCTTGCTCCGTTTTGGCTCGTAATAATATTAGCAGCATAATTAAAGGGGTTGAAAATCTGTCCTGTTCTGTAAAACGGATTATTTCCAATTTGAGAAGAAGGACGGTCGGTTTCTGTAACTCTACCCAATTCAAACCAGTTAGCTCCATTATCCTGAGAATACTGAAAGCGATAGGCAAGGTCTTCGTCGAGTGCTGGTGAGGTTGCCAAAGGAATTGAATAAACTGCCGGGTCAACACTGCGTTCAAAGTAAATCGGGAAGCCACCACCATTATAATAACTTGTTAGGCAGGCATAATTTAAATCTTTATCAATAATTGTTTTATCAGTTTTAGGATATATTATTTCGAAACCAATAACAGTAAAATCGCCGGGGTCTTTCAAATTTGTAATATCTTTAATACTGTTTCCATTTATATTATTAATAACTACAGCAGCAGGTTCATTGCCTTTGCTCCATTTTATTTTAGTGAGAGAAGCAGCGGCAGGGCTTCCTTTTATGTTGAAAGCA
>DAIOVK010000127.1:0-7592 GCA_036759045.1 Kapaibacterium sp. (SeqCode)
GGACGTTTAGCAATAATATCGTTAAGTGCAGCTCTTAAACTGCTGCCAGTAACATGTTTTCCATTTCCGGGACGAGCATCATCGAACTGCCCTCTATAAACTAAGTTCAAATTTTTGTCGAAAACGAATAAATCCGGAGTGCAAGCTGCATCATACATTATTGCAACCTCCTGCGTTTCATCAAAAAGATAAGGAAAAGGATATAAAAGTTGTTTTGCAACCTTTTTCATATTTTCCGGTGAATCTTCAGGATAATTCTCTATATCATTAGAGCTTATTGCAATAAAACTCACTCCTTGAACGTTATAATCATTAGCAATTTTTACAAGCCCTTCGTTTATTAGCTTAACGAAAGGACAGTGATTGCAGATGAACATAATAACTGTGGCAATTTCAGATTTAAGTTCCTTAAGTGTATAGAATTTATCTGATACAGCACATTTCAAACGGAAATCAGGAGCTTTTCTGCCTAAGCTAATCATTTTTGATGGTGTTTCTGCCATATTAAATATTTTTTGTTAAACATAATTTCAAAATTACGAAAATATTATAAATGAACGATTACCTGCCTTATATAATCGGTGGAGTTTTTATATTCTTACTATTAGATTTTTACTTTTTAAAAAGCTGGACTAAATACATAAAGAACCAGAACTATAATCCCTTTCTTTATAGAATATTTTGGTTTTTCTCAGTTTCAATGATAGTCCTGTTTGTTTATTTATCTATTAAAAGATTTTCATCAGAACATCAAGATGAACTGTCTAAAATCCTTTATACTATTGAAGCTGTTTGGTTTATACCAAAATTAGTAATTGTCCCTATTCTAATTTTTAAAGATTTCTTTAAGTTTATTTATAAAAAGCTAAAGATTAATTATAAAAGCATATTTCCAAAGAAGAAGGAACCTGCTGCTGTTTATGATGAAAGTAAAAGGAAATTCATACAGAATGCTACATGGGGTTTGGCTGGTGTTCCGTTCCTTCTTGTAACTGACGGACTGATTCGCACTACAAACAATTTCAAAATCCACTATGTAGAAATACCTATATTCAATTTGCCAAGCCAACTCAATGGCTTCAGGATTGTTCAAATTTCAGATATACACGCCGGTGGCTTTTTTGATAAAGAACCAATTATAGAAGCAAAGCGAATAATCAATTTGCTAAAGCCGGATATTATCACAATAACAGGCGATTATGTGAATTTTAATCCTAATGAACTTAATCTAATAATTACTGAAATTAGTCAGCTATCAGCTAATTATGGTGTTTTTGGCTGCCTCGGAAACCATGACCATTATATGAACGATGAAAATCACAACAAATTACAAACTACTTTAAAGAATGCCGGTATTGATTTGCTTATAAATGAAAATAGGAAAATAAATGTTCAGGGGTCAGAACTGCAAATTATCGGAGTTGATAACATCGGTCACGGGCAATCCTTTGGTGATATTGATTTAGCTGTTAAAAATATTGAATTTGCAAAACCAACAGTTTTGTTGCTACACGACCCTACATACTGGGAAGAAAAAATCATTAGCAAATATCCAGTTGATTTGACTCTTTCCGGGCATACACACGGCGGGCAAATTGGATTCAATATGTTTGGAGTTGAAGCTTCTCAAGCTATGTTTTTTTACAAAAGGTGGGCTGGACTTCACCAGATTAAAGAAAACTATCTTTATATTAACAGAGGACTTGGAACTACTGGACCTCCTATAAGAGTTGGTATTAATCCAGAAATTACTCTTCTTACATTAAAGTCATTGGATAATTTAGCTTGATATTGAGTAATCCTCAGATTTTATCTATAGCTATAATTAAAGCGTCATTCAGAACCCCCAAAATGAAGAAAGAACTTTATTTAAAAGGAGATGACATCACTAAAAGTGTCATTCTGACGGATGTCAGAATCCATCTTTTAACAAGGGGTTGCAACCCCTTGTTAAAAGTTCGTTAGGCCATTAGTCATTGGTTATTAGTCATTAGTATTTTTACTAACTACGAATCACCAATGACTAATGACAAAAAAGCAAGATGGATTCTGGCATACACCAGAATGACAAGTAAAGATATCCTACATCTTAAAGATGTTGGATATCTGAATTATAAACTTTCGTAAGATTTGGATAGAAAGAAAAAGCAATGTAATTTCGAAGTGCAGCGAGAAATCTCACAAATCACTGTTAAAACTATATTTGAGATTATTCGCTGCCCTCGTAATGAGAATTATTAGAACTCTACTTAAAAAATATTATTGTGAATTCAATAATTTTTCCTAAATTATACAATTAGGTATTTTATTATCTCAAAAAGTGTTATGATAATATTTTGAATACTATAAAATTAACGATTGATTAACTTATTGACGGAATTTTACTTATACATTTAGCAATTGACATTTGCTGTATTTCCTGTTTTAAAAGACTCATTTATGTATTGATAAAATAAGTAACTTTCTGTTATTTTTGTGTTAATTAATTATTATGATGATAAAAAATAATATGTTTTAAATAAATTAAAGGAATTAGAAATGCGTTACTATGTATTATTACTCTTAGTATTGGTTTCTATCAATTTGCAATCTCAAACAAGAGAGGATTATATTTTAACCTCTCCATTAAATAACGATACGATTTGTCCGGGAGCTAACCTAACACTAACAGCAACAGCAAGCGGGCACTTTTTATCCGGTAATATCTTTTATGCTGAGCTATCTGATGTAAATGGAGAGTTTACAGTACCGGATACTATCGGCTCATTGCCATTCACTAATAATGAACCACAAATAATTCAGGTGAACATTCCAATTACAATTCCAAGAGTATATACTTTCGGAACACTTTACCGGTTAAGAGTTGTTAGCAGTGAACCTCAATTAGTCGGAACAGACAATGGATTTGATGTAACAATAGATAATTTTCCTTTAATTACAATTAGTGGCGAACCTTATGCTTGTTTAGGCGATACTATTGTATATTCTGCAAGTACATCTACCGATATTATGCTATGGACTGTAAGCGGTGGACAAATAGTTGGAGCTGCTAACGGACAGAATGTCTCTGTTTATTGGAATAGTATTGGTAATCACAATATTACATTGTCTTATGAAACTTTACTTGGGTGTGCAAGTTCAGCATATCTTGATGTAGAGGTTTCTACTAAGCCGACTGCATTAATCGTTGGTCCTGTAGTTGTTTGTGTAAATGAAGAAAAAGTGTATTATGCAGCTGACAATAGCTCTACCGATTTTTCCTGGTCTGTTATCGGAGGTAATATTATTGGTGGAGCCGGCACCGACTCAATAACAATAAACTGGATTACAGCAGGAGAAGCAAGAATTATCCTTAATCAGGGTAATAATGGTTGTATAGCTACAGATACTTTATTGATTGATGTTGCTTCTAATCCATTTCCGGAAATAGATGGAAAAGAAATAGTTTGTGAAAATTCCATTGAAATATACAAAACTCACGGCGAAGGTTTAAGCTTTCTTTGGACTGTTGAAGGAGGAACTATAATTGATTCTGAAATTGATTCTACTGTTTCTGTATTTTGGGAAAATCCCGGAACTGGCAAAATCACTATACAGCAAACTAATTATGCTTACTGCACTAATAACAAAACAATGAATGTTATTATTGAAAGAAAACCGAATCCCAGTATAATTGGAGAAGGCAATGTATGCTATAACAATTACCAAAGGTATAAAACTCCTGCTAATAGCAATACAAACGAATGGTTAGTGCAGGGCGGTGAGATTACCAGTCATATTTCCGATAATGAAGTTGAGATTCTTTGGAATGGGGGAGAAGATGGACTTATAACTCTTATACAAACAAACACTGCCGGCTGTAAAGATACTGTAAGAAGAGATATAATAATCAATCCACTACCAACTCCAGCTATTTATGGAGATTCATATTTTTGCCAGTACTCTACTGCTGAATACGCTGCTTCTTTAATCGCCGGTTATAATAATAAATGGACTGTCCAGGGTGGCGAAATTATTGAGCAAAAAAGTTCAGACACAGTTGTTGTTAGATGGAACAATTATCAAAATACTTCAATTATGTTAACTCAAACCACAATTAGCGGCTGCATAGATTCTTTGGTATTACCTGTAAGTATTGTTGCATATCCAGATGTTACAATCAATGGTGAACTAAATGCCTGTGCCCAACAGCTTACAACCTATTCGACGCCTAACGAAACAGCTGATATAAGCTGGGAAGTAAGCGGAGGCACAATTGATGGTGCTGCTGATAATTCTGAAGTAAAAGTTATTTGGGATAATCCCGGTGAAGGCATCTTGAAATTAAAAAAAGTAGGTTTTTCTCTCGGTTGCACTGATTCAAGTTTAATTACTGTTCAAATCAATCCTAAACCAGCTACTCCTACAATAACACGAGAAGGTGATTCACTTAAATCAAGCTTAGTTAATGGAAATCAATGGTATTTCGGATTTGACGAACAATATCCTATAAATAATGCAACTTCTCAGTATTATACTCCTTTTGAAACAGGTTACTACTCTGTAAAATTTACAGATGAAAATGGCTGTATTTCTAATTTATCTGAATTGTTTTACTTCGAGTTTTCAAGTGTTGATGATATTATTAGTAATTCTAATATTACAGTTTATCCTAATCCCGCAAAAAATAAAATAAATATTCTTGCCAATCTTGATTATAATAATGCTCAAATTTCAATATTTAACATCTTAGGCGAAACAATTTTATCAATAAAAGAAGTTGATTTGCACAAAGACAATGTATTTTCGATTGATTTGAATAACTGCCCTGCCGGTTCTTATTTTATTCAAATAAAACAAAAGGATATTATATACAATAACAAAATAATAATAGAGTAATTACTTCACTATTTTAATTTAACATTCGGAAAGAACTTCTTCCCGAATGTTATTTTTTATATTTAGAGTTAATACTAAGCGTTATAATTCATTCAAAACCTGATAATAACTCCTTGTCATTCTGAAGCGTAGCGAAGAATCTCAAACTATGTAACAACAAGTAGTTGTAAGATTCCTCATTTCGTTGCCAATGACATCTTTGCTTTTGTCAGTCATTCTGAACGAAGTGAAGAATCTCAAACTCTGTAGTAACAATGACTTGTGAGATTCCTCACTTCGTTTCAGAATTACAGGGTAAATTTAACTCTTCTCCATTTAAATAAAGCACTTCCTTTATTTGGGGGTTCAGAATGACAAAAATATTATATCGTTAAAAGCAACTTGGTAATATATATTGTAATATTATTAAAATAAAAAAAAAGGTGAATAATTGTTTGATTTTTGGGTAGTTATATTAATAGCATTGGCGTTGGCAATAGATGCATTCGCAGTAGCTTTGACTGCTGGAGCGTATTTTGGTAGGACAACAAGCAGGCAAAAATTCCGTCTTTCTTTTCATTTCGGTTTATTCCAGTTCCTTATGCCAATAATCGGTTGGTTTGCTGGCAGTAGCATTGTTGAATATATAGCAAATTTCGACCATTGGACAGCTTTCCTAATTCTATCGATAATAGGAATTAAAATGATTAGTGATGGCTCAGGTCATAAGGAAAAGGAAACCTATAAGAAAGATATTACAAAAGGATTTACGCTTTTAAGTTTATCAATTGCAACAAGTATTGACGCACTGGCAGTTGGTTTTAGTATTGGAATTGTTGAGCAGGCAATTTTGTATCCCAGTATCTTAATTGGTTTGGTTGCTGCTTTGATGACTTTGCTTGGAATTCAAATCGGTGAAAAGTTATCTTCAAAATTTGGCAATATCGTTAGTATTTTCGGTGGGATTGTATTAATTTTAATTGGAATAAAAATTGTAATTGAACATCTGGTTTCATAGTATCTTGATGTTTCAATTAATTTTATATAAGAAATGATATTATTTGATATTTTACACATTTGAAACATTAATTAAAAAATCTCGTTAATAAATTATTGCTAAATTTTGCTAAGGTTATATATGAAAGAAGATAAAAAAACAAGAGTTTGTCCGGTTGAAGTGGCTGGTGGCTTAGATAATTCATTCAGAAAATTAGTTCAGAATCCACAAAAAATATTAAAACCATTCATCAATCCAAATTCTAATGTATTAGATTTAGGATGTGGTCCCGGTTTTTTTTCTGTTGAAATTGCAAAAATGCTTAAAGGCGGTGCAAAAGTTATAGCTGCAGATTTGCAGCAGGGTATGCTTGATAAAGTAAAGAAAAAGATAGAAGGAACAGAATTAGAAAACAAAATTTCTTTGCATAAATGTTTGGGAAATAGCATTAATCTTAATGAAAAAGTCGATTTTGTATTGGCTTTCTATATGGTTCATGAAGTTCCTGATAAAGAACATTTTTTTAAAGAATTAAAGAGTATTTTAAATGCTAATAGCTCGGTTCTTATAGTTGAACCGAAATTTCATGTTTCGAAGCAAGATTTTGAAAATATGTTAGAAATAACTAAACGGTATGGCTTTAGAATACAGAAAGAACCAAAATTTTTATTAAGTCGCTCAGTTTTACTGTGTAATTGAAAAAGTATGGCGTGCTTTCTCACATCATCTATTTCAAAAAGTAAATGCCTTCGTTGATATTTGTTTACCAATGACATCTTTGCTTTTTGTCGGTCATTCTGAACGAATTGAAGAATACAGAGAAAGTGGTTAAAAGAAATTTTTCTGGATTCTGACATTCGTCAGAATGATACATTTTGTCATCTCTATTATAATGAAGCATTTGCTGTATCAGGGGGGTCGGAATTAAATTTTGATTTTACTCTTTTCGTTAGTGTTTTAGTATCACGAATGCATTTGGGCAAGCTCACTTGCTTTTCCAAGATTGATTCTGACATTCGTCAGAATGACATGGTAAAAATATGTCTTCGCCATTTAATAGCACTTCTTTCATTTTATGGCTTAGAAAGACAATCTTTTGAACTCTCCTTACGAAAAAGCTATTTTTTGTAGCTGCTTAATGTTTTCTTTGCTTCCAGCAAAGAAAGGAACTTTTTGATGTATATCCTGTGGGACAATATCAAGAATTCTTTGTTTGCCATTAACAGCAATTCCGCCAGCTTGTTCAACAATCAATGCTAATGGATTTGCTTCATAAATAAGCCGAAGTTTACCATTTTTCTGCTTGGTATCAGCAGGGTAAAGATAAATTCCGCCATAATGAATAGTTCTGTGAATATCGGCAACAACAGAAGCGATATATCTTAAAGTAAAAGACTTACTATTCCAAATCGGTTGTTTTAAGTTGTGGATATATTCCTGAACTTTTTCATTCCATTTTAAAGAATTTCCTTCATTGCAGCTATAGTAGTAGCCGAAATCCGGAATTCTGATTTTTTCGAAAGTAAGAAGAAATTCGCCAATCAAATGGTCGTAAGTAAAAACATTTACTCCGTTTCCTGTAGTATAAACAAGCACAGTACTACTTCCATAAAGGACATAGCCAGCAGCAACCTGCATATTTCCGGGTATTAATACATCTTTTTCTGAAATATCATTTTTATCAGTGTTTCTGATTTTATTAATTGAGAAAATTGTGCCTATAGTACCATATACATCA
>DAIOVK010000128.1:0-7430 GCA_036759045.1 Kapaibacterium sp. (SeqCode)
TAGATTCTGACATTCGTCAGAATGACACTTTTACTTATGTCATCTCCATTTAAATGAAGCTCTTGCTTTATCAGGGGGTTCTGAATGACAATTAAACATATTTTATCATTAAAAGCAACTTGGAATTATAAGCCATTAGTAGATTCAAACGATTGACTAACATCGGAACAAATATTAAATAATTCAAAAACTTTTCTTTGTGAAGCAAATCTCGTAATCCTTTTTGGTAATATTGTCTTGATTCTAGCAGCTACACAAAAACATAATTTGTTGCGCCTCTTACTACTTTGCTGAAAACAAGATAATTTTTTGTTTGAAGGAGTAGCTCCCTTGTTTCAACCAATTCATTAAAAATAGAAAGCGAAAGCAGCATATCATCTGAAATATAATAAACAATAATATCCTCTTTAAATTCAATCAAATCGAATACTTCCCTTAAAATTAACTTTTCCTTATTCAAAGGAATTGGTTTGCATACTTTTTTCTTTCCGCCATTATCGGAAAGTTGATTCAAATACCAAGCAAGCTGGGAGTTGAGAGAATCGGCGGGCTTTAAATTGTGATAAAGATAAATGAAACAGCTGGGAGTAGTGCGCTCTATATAATTTGCAACTGAAACTGCTCCGGCAGAATTTCCTACAGGATAAAATGAATTGAATATAATTGCCTTCAGCATTACTGCGTAAAGAACAATGTAAAAAACTGTTTTAAAGGTTTTGGTAAGGAATTCCTTACTTTTGTTGGTTAGCAGAAAAGGAATAATGAAAACAACTGTTAAAAGAATAATCATTAAAATGGATAAAAACGGTAGATTCTTATTGAATAAAAAATAATCATTAATTGAATAACGGAAAAAGATTAGATAAGACCAAACAGCACTTAAAATTAAGAATGAAATGAATATTGATTTATGCGTATTCCTTTTGAAAATTGCACTGAAATGCTCGAAAAAATATACTGCAAGTATGATTATTGGGAGAATAAAATATAGCTGTCCATTTGTTTCTTTAAATGTAAAAATTGAAAAAATAAGAAACGCTGCAATAAACCAAATCGTAAGTATTTTAAAAGCTAAATTGCTTTCCAATCTTAATTTTTTCCGATTGAAAATGGATAAAATGAAAAAAATTATTGGAATAACTGCAACTGCATTGTTTATTATAAGTTGATTTATTCCGCCAAAGAAGTTTTTTAAATCGAAATTTATTGAATAATTTGTAAAATGTGATAAAATACTATCCGGAGTTATTTGAAAAACATAATAATATAAAAGAAAAAATGAAGTGATTGAAAATACAGAACTGAATAATAGCGCAACTGCATTTTTCCAATGCGTTTTAGAAAAGACAATAGGAAAAATGAAAAGTATTGGAATAAAAGCAGTATTCAGTTTGGTAAGCAGGCAAAGTAAAAATGTAAGAATAAAAATGAATAAATATAAAATTTTTGCTTTTATTAGATTCGTTTCTGTAATTTTTAGAACAGACCACAAAGAAATAAGAGCAAAGCATAAGAAAGGCAGTTCAGAATTTGCCTGCCGAGAAAATAAATTCCAGCTTTCCGTTCCGAATGTAAGCAAAACAGCAATAGAAGAGGTTTCCTCATTAACAAGTCGCCTTGCAAGCAGATAAACGAAAACAAGCGAGACAAGAGAGCATAATGCTGTGAAAAAACGTATTGCAAATGTACTTTCGCCAAACAGATTAAAAGAGGCAGCCATAGAAACTATGGAAATTGGAGAATAACCAGATATAGTATTTTGATTAAGAACTTTTTCATAAAGCATTCCGGAATTAATGCAATTATGTGTTTGAATTGCAAGTTGCCCTTCGTCATTTGGTTGCACTTCTCCGTTTATTAAATGTAAAAAAGTAATAAATCCCAGAAAGGTTATTACCGAAATCGTTGTTAATATGTTGTTGTTGAATTTGATAATTTTAATAATTTTCGTTTCAGCCATACGAACAACAAGTTGCTCGTATAGCTTGCTTTAATAATGCAATCACCATTTAAATAAAGTAATCAATGACATCCTAATATGTCATTCAGTCTTATGCCAGAATCTATATTAGTTTTCCCTAAGAGAATGGACAAATTAATATTTTGGACATTGGACATTAGTTGTTAGTTGTAGTTGTTAGTAAAATACTAATGACTAATAACAAATAAAAACTATTTTTAAGATTGATTCTGACATTCGTCAGAATGACGCATTTAGTAATGTAATTTCTTTTGAAGTAAATCGCTTTCTTTATAAGGAATTCTGAATAATACACCAGCCAAATTCGCCATTACTAAATTTATTTGATAATACTATTTTAACTTAAGTGGAATCCAAATTTCTTCTTCAGAGTTTGGGTCGTTATTCTTATATTTTTCTCCCAATACTTCAAAATGCGGCCGGTTATCTAATAAATATTCTGATTTTGGCAGCCAAACTCCAAAGATATATTGAAAAATACTAATGTCGCTGCTCGAACCTTTGTAATCAAATACAGCATAAAGTCCTTCTGATATAGTAAAAGTTTCCATATCGTTTGGTACATTTGTAAAATCAGATACTTCAACAGCAGCCCACTTTTCAAATTCGTTTGTTAGTTTAAAATCCAAAAAATATGATGGATTATATACAGAAAGAGAAATAAAATCACTTGTAAGTTTTTTTGTTATTTCTTTCCTTCTTGGAATAAAGCCACTCCAAAGCTCTTTTGCTTTATTTTCAGCGATGCTCATAGTTACTTTTTTTCCCACTAATTTTTTCTCTTTCAAATTTAAGATTCTTGGTTCCATATATTAAATTATTTAATTGAAAAAAAATGCAATTTATTAAATTTAATTCGATTTTTATAATGTTTTCCATTTAAAAGTATAACTAATGGGATATATTAAAATATTAAATTTCATATTTCATTTATATTGAAATGTGAAAGAGATTTGAAAAAATAAAAAATGTAAGGAACAGTCATGCCTATTATCTACTTATTAAATTGATTTATATAAAGATATGCTATCAACTAATAATATAATATAATTTTAAAAAAAATATATTTTTTCTTGCATATATCAATTATTATTGTTAAATTTGATACAAACTTTTACAAAATAGGAATATTTCATTAGCCGTAAGTGCGATATTGCTGTTTTGTTTACGGCAAAAGTTCTTTTAATTAATTCACATTTTAAAAATTCAGAACTTCTGACCCAATAACGAAATTAAAGGAGTTAGGAGGGATGCCTCGTAAAGAATGATTTCGCAGATATCAAGTATTCTATTATTTGAGTTTGTGCAAAAACTAAGATTTTAAAAAATTAATGTCAAACAAGAATGTTTGACCTACTTGAATTATAATAACTTAGTAGAACAGACATTCTTGTCTGTTTAAGAATTTACTGGTTTTTGCACAAACTCATTAGTTACTGGCCATTAGTCATTAGTTTGTAACTACTAATGGCCAATAACCAACAACTACAACTGACAATCGACAGTTGTCAGCTGAAAGTTAATTGCCGACAGCTAACAGCCGACTACCTTCAATACCTACCTTGGTAATCTTCCCGGCGTCCAGGGTGCATTCATCTTATCAAGTTCATTTTCAATTGATTTAATGTCCACCTCTGTTATTTGCTTTAGCTGGCTTATTATATCTTTTATTCCTTCATTAGCAATTTTGAAAGACATTTTTTGAGTCTCAGTAACGTCCTGTGAAGTTGACCACACTCCCCAAAGTATGTAATTAAGACGGTCTGTTAAAGATGGTGGCTGGTTTTCGTTCAATCGGGCTATAGTTTGGTTCCCATTTAGGATTACATCAATGTCTATTAATTGTAGTTCAATCTCACGGGCTTTTTTAATTAAACTATTTTGTGGATTTACGGTTGCAAGGATTGCTTTCTTTATTGCTTTAATCCGAGTTTTTAAATCTTCAAGATATGAATTTGAAGATAGTACAGATAACTGTAAATTTAACAATTGCTTACGGAATGCAACCAATTGTTTGTTGTCTTTCGAAGGAAGAGTTACATTATTAAGTGGTTTTACTAAAAACTCCTGTGGTTCAGTAAGTTTCGTTATTTCACCATTTTCATATTTTAATATTGAAACGAAATATTTCCCCGGCAAAACGTGCATTCCAGAATACCTGTTGATTTGTATGTCTTTTTCAATTGGAGATGTATTTGGAAAACATAAATCCCAATTCACACGGTTAATGCCTTTTGTCGGGGTATGCGTTAATTGACGGCAGACAAACCCTTCATCATTAGTAATTTGAAGAATTAAATAGCTTGCTTCTTCGTTATCTTCGTTAAACATTTGTTCTAATGTTGGGTAGCTAATTGGCTTTCCTTCCTTTTTCAATTTACTTTCTTGTTCACGTCTGCTTTGCTTAAGAGTTTTGAAAGCATCTTTCAAGTAAAATGAAAAAGTTGCTCCGTATTCAGGATTTTTTGCTCTGTAAAACGTTTCGCCATTGTCGCTTTTTGCCTTTGAATCATCTTGATTGAACATCAAAGCATCTTTAACTGGAAATAAGAAAATATCCTTTTGCAAAATATCGGAATTTAAAGTTCTTAAAGGAGAATAGTCATCTAAAATATAAATTCCGCGACCGAAAGTGCCTACAACTAAATCGGACTCACGTTTTTGAATTTCCAAATCTCTGACCGCAATAGTTGGAAATCCGCTACTTAATTTCGTCCATTTCTCACCGCCATCAATAGAAAAGTATAAAGCAAATTCAGTTCCGCAGAAAAGCAAATTTGGATTAACAAAATCTTCTACAATTGTCCAAACCTGATGGTTGTTTGGTAAATTTCCAACAATTGATTTCCAGCTTTTTCCTTTGTCGGTGCTTTTAAACAGATATGGTTTGAAATCTGCCCTTTTGTGATTATTGAATGATGCATATACTACATTTTCATTATGCTGAGAAGCAAACAAATCGCTAACATAAGTAGTGTCTGGTAAACCGTTAATTGATTTAATAGCAGTCCAGTTCTGTCCTCCGTCTTCAGTAATCTGAATTAAGCCATCATCAGTTCCAACGTAGAGCAAATCTGGATTTAAAGGTGATTCAGAAAGTGCAACTGAATTGCCATAAATTGATGTAGAAGCGTTTTTTGCAACGGCATCAATGCTTTGGATTTTTCCCATTACTGGCAATTTGTTTCTGTCAATCTGCCTTGATAAATCCGGTGAAATAGCTTTCCATGTATTTCCTCTGTCATCAGTTCGGAAAAGACGGTTTGCTGCAATATAAAGACGAGTTGGGGAGTGCGAACTGAGGATTAAAGGTGTATCCCAATTCCAGCGTAATTCTTCACCTTTTTCTGGTTGTGGCTGAATGTAAAAGACTTCACCGCTTTTTCTGTCGTAACGAACTAAATTTCCGTACTGCCATTGTCCATAAACAATATCGGGATTAGTTGGGTCAATGCGCGCCTGATACCCATCGCCTCCAACAATTAAGAACCAGTCTTCATTTGTGATTCCACCAGAATTTATAGTTCTTGAAGGCCCTCCCCATGTGGAATTATCTTGTGTGCCTCCGTAAACGTAGTAGAATGGTTCTGAATTATCAGTTGCTATTCTATAAAACTGCGAAACTGGTAAATTTTCAAAATAGTCCCATGTGCTGCCTCTGTCGTAGGTTTGATAAAGTCCGCCATCACCACCAACAATCAGATGATTAGTATTGTCGGGGTCTATCCAAAGAGCATGGTCATCAACGTGCCTATATCTGTTGCCGAGAGACTTCCAGGTTTTTCCGCCATCTTCTGTAACCTGCAAATAAGTATCCATTGAATATACTCTGTCCGGATCCTTTGGGTCGCAGAAAAGTTCCTGATAATACTGGGCGCTTGTATTTTTATAATTATATCTTTTTTCCCAGGAAGCACCTCTGTCTGTTGAACGGAAGAAACCGCCGTTATCTTCTGTTGCTTCGATTAAAGCATAGACAATGTCTGGATTTACTGGCGAAACTGCAATTCCTATTCTGCCGAGTTCGCCGCCGGGAAGTCCGTTTGTGAGTTTGTTCCAGCTTTTACCTCCATCTGTTGATTTGTGAATAGCTGCCTCTGGACCACCATTTACTAAAGTCCAAACATGTCTTCTGCGTTGATAAGATGCAGCATAAATTACATCTGGATTTCGGGGGTCGAAAGCAATATCGCTTACTCCAGTATTTTCACTTATTTTTAAGACACATTCCCAGCTGCTTCCACCATCTGTTGTTTTGTATAGACCACGGTCGCCACCTGCTCCCCACAGAGGACCTTGTGCAGCAACGTAAACGACATTACTATTTCGCGGGTCAATCAATATTTTCCCGATATGTTCAGATTTTTCTAATCCAACGCGGTTCCAGCTTTTACCGCCATCTATGGATTTATAGACGCCATCACCATAAGCAACACTGCGTTGGCTGTTGTTTTCGCCAGTTCCTATCCAAACGATATAAGGATTATTTGGGTCAAGAGCCACACAGCCAATTGAATAAGACGACTGACTATCGAATATTGGAGTAAAACTGGTGCCGTTATTTGTGGTTTTCCATACTCCACCGGAGGCAACTGCTACGTAAAAAGTAGATTTGTCTAAGTGATTTACTGCAATATCTCCGATTCTGCCGGAAATTACGCCCGGTCCGATTAAGCGGAGTTTCATTCCACTTAATATTGAACTTGTTAGCAAAGTATCTTTTGCTTCAGATTTCTTCTCTGCATAAATGTTTATGCTAAGAGTAAGAAGCAAAGCAAGAAAAAAGAATATAAACTTTTTCATAAAACTCAAAAATAGTAATGAATAAAATATTAAAATAATATATTTCAATGAATTATTAAAATTAAAAAAAGGAAGTTCAATAAATTATCATTTCCTCAGTCATACTAACAACAAGTTGATAGTATGACTTTAAAAAAATCTTATTTTCAAAGCACTAATAAACTGAATCGTGAGAACCAATATCAATAATCAGGACTTTAGTTTTAGAAATGAACTTGAATACTACTCGGGTTTTGTAATCAATGCTGAAAGCAGAATAATCTTTTAGTTTTCCGCTTAATTTGTGGGTTTTTAAAATTGGATTGTATGGATTTTCTTTAAATAAAGTAAGTTTTTCATAAAATTTAATTTTTAAGTCGTTATTATTCTTCGTTAGCTTTTTATAACAATTTTTAAATCCATCATCTAAAAATATTTCAATCATTTTCTAAAAACTCCATTATCTCATTAACATTTCCAGTAAAACATTTTTGCTCAGAAAAGTTTTTTTCTGCCTCTTTTGCTCTTTTAAAAATTGCATCACGTCTTTCTTCAACTATTTGTTTGTTGATTAAATCAAGGAACATTTCTTTATCGTCGAATGACAATTCGTTATATATTTCGTAAGCTTTATTTATTGTTGCAGTTTCCATTTTTCTCCCTTAAA
>DAIOVK010000129.1:0-7377 GCA_036759045.1 Kapaibacterium sp. (SeqCode)
GACAATCAGCTGTCGGCAATCAGCTGTCGGCTGTCGGCAATCAGCTGTCGGCTGTCGACAATCAGCTGTCGGCTGTCGACAATCAGCTGTCGGCTGTCAGCAATCGGCTATCGGCAGTCAGCTATCGGCAGTCAGCTGTCAGCTGTCAGCAATCGGCTGTTGGTTAACTGTTATTCTGGCGTATACCAGAATCTGTCTTTCATTTTCCCAATAAAAATGGACAAATAAATTTTTTAGTCAATAGTCATTGGTATTTTTACTTTCAACTAATAACCAATAACTAATAACCAATAACTAACGAACTATAAGAACGTTTTTTAAAGATGGATTCTGACATCCGTCAGAATGATACTTAGTCGACTGCCGATAGCTGACAGCTGATACCTGAAAGCTGACGGCTGATAGCCGACTGCTACTCTTTATGAAAAAAAAACTTTCCGAATGCTTGAAATTTCGGAAAGTTTTTGTAATCTAAGCATTTTCAAACAGCTAATTAATCTAAAGATTCTCCTAAGAAATATCTTCTAAAACTGAGGATTTTCACATCACTGCCCATTTCCTGTGAAATTTCAGCGACAACATCTTTAACAGTTTTAGCAGCATCTTTAACGAAAGCTTGTTCAACGAGGCATTGGTCCTGATAGAATTTTTCAACTCTACCTAAAGCAATTCTTTCGGCAATTTCTGGCTTTTTGCCTTCGTTAATAGCAAGCTCTTTGTAAATTTCAATTTCTTTTTGTAAATGTTCAGCAGAAACATCTTCTCTTGTAAT
Source organism: Kapaibacterium sp. (SeqCode) (assembly GCA_036759045.1). Classification (GTDB taxonomy): domain Bacteria; phylum Bacteroidota; class Ignavibacteria; order Kapaibacteriales; family UBA2268; genus JAAYJM01. Next base: position 773 of record DAIOVK010000129.1, read on the forward strand.
GTAAGTAGGATTCATAGCAGCAATTTGCATTGCGATATCGTGAATCAAAGTAATTGCTTTCTCATTTGGATTGGTACAACTTACTTCAACAAGAACAGAAAGTCTGCTACCGGGGTGAATGTAATTTGTTATATAACCATTAGTTTTTTTGTAATCAAACCTTCTAACAGCAATATTTTCGCTGAATTTGGCAAGAATTTCATTGTGGATACCTTGAATTGAATCTTCACCAACTTTTTGAGCAAAAAGCTCATCAAGAGTATTTACTTTAGTCTTTAAAATAGTATTAACAAGAGTTTCTGCATAATTTTCAAATTCGGCATTACGTGCAACGAAATCGGTTTCGCAATTTAATTCGACAATTGCAGCTTCATTTGAATTTTCATTAGTTTTTGAAGTAACAATACCTTCGTTTGCAGAGCGGTCAGAGCGTTTAGCAGCAGAGGCAGCACCTTTTTTTCGGAGTATTTCAATTGCTGCTTTTAAATCGCCATCAGCTTCAACGAGTGCATTTTTGCAATCGCCCATTCCTGCACCGGTTTTTTCTCTTAATTCCTTTACCAATTGAGGGGTTATTTGTCCCATTGTTTTTCCTTTATTTTAATTTTAATACTTTCAAATTATTCAGCATGTTCATCAGTGATATTTTGCTCCATATCACGTCTTCCGCCTCTTCTTTCACGGAATTTTCTTTTTACTTTGGACTGATCTTCTGAAGAAGCATCAGATTCTTTGGCAACTCTATCATCATCGGCAGACATATCTGCCATTGAACGTTTTGCAACTTCTGAACCCTCAAGAACTGCATCAGCCATAATCTTTGAGACTAATTCAATAGTTTTGTATGAATCATCATTTGCAGGAATTGGATAGTCAATTTCTTCAGGGTCTGTGTTGGTATCAACAATAGCAAATACAGGAATACCAAGAATTTTAGCTTCTTTAACAGCGATGTGTTCTTTCTTTATATCAACAATAAAAAGAGCGCCGGGCAATCGGTTCATTTCTTCTATACCACCAAAGACTTTTCTTAGACGGTCTTTTTCGCGTGTTAAAAGCAGGCGTTCTTTTTTTGTAATCTTATCAAATGTTCCGTCAACCTCCATTTTATCAATTGAAGTAAGACGTTTAATGCTTTTTCTAATAGTCATAAAATTAGTAAGCATACCTCCAAGCCATCTTTCGCAAACGTAGTTCATTTTGCATCTTAATGCTTGCTGCTCAATTGTTCCTTTTGCCTGTAGTTTAGTACCAACGAAGAGAACAATTTTACCTGTAGAAGCAATGTTATAAAGTGCTTCGCGGGCAATATCAATAAGGACTTGAGTTTTACGGAGGTCAATAATATGAATCCCATTTCTTTCCATAAAAATGAATTTTTCCATCTTGGGATTCCAGCGGCGGGTGAGATGCCCAAAGTGAGCACCGGATTCGAGCAACTGCTCAATTTCTGCATAGTGTTGCATATTTCTCCTTTTGTGTTTTTGGTTATACCATTCATCTTGCTTGCTCAACGCATTCGCCACACACAAGCAATCCAGATATAACAAGTTATTTAAAATTATTTTATTTGTTTGTTTTCTTAAAAAAAGAAAACTATTTTATTTTTTCCAAAAAATTTGGAAAATTGCTGCCCGAAAGCAGCAAGAAAGTATATTCGACAGAAAGCCATTGGTTTTGAACCAATGAATACAATATTAACGTTTTGAAAATTGGAAACGTTTTCTTGCTTTCTTTAGACCGTATTTCTTTCTTTCAACCATTCTGGGGTCGCGTGTTAAAAGTCCTGCATCGCGAAGTGGCTTGCGAAATTGCTCATCAATTTCAACTAATGCACGTGCTATGCCGAGTTGAATAGCACCGGTTTGTCCTGTTTTTCCGCCACCACGAACTATTATTGATACGTCATAATTGCCAAGCATACTGGCTACGTTCAATGGACGATAAATCATTATGCGATGGGTCTCAACCGGAAAATACTCTTCAAGAGATTTCCTGTTTATTGTGAACTTCCCTTTGCCCGGAGCAAGTCTAACTTGAGCTACAGAGGTTTTCCTTCTTCCGGTAGCAGAAAAATCTGCTGCTGATTTCATTAATTACTCCTAATTCTTATAAAATTTATATCAATTGTATTTCAATTCTAACGCTTCTGGCTTTTGAGCTGCATGTGGATGCTCGCTGCCAGCAAATATCTTTAATTTTTTAATGATTTGCCGTCCAAGCTTGTTTTTCGGCAACATTCCTTTTACTGAATGATGAACAATGTAAGTTGGATTTGTTTTTTTCAATTCAACAAAAGATTTGAAACGTCCGCCACCGGGATAGCCAGTATTATGGAAATATTCTTTCTGTTCTGTTCGCTTGCCTTGAAGTAATACCTTTTCGGCATTTATAACAATAACAAAATCGCCACAATCAATGTGTGGAGTAAACCATGCTTTGTGTTTGCCTCTAAGAATAGTGGCAACCTGGGTGCTTAATCTTCCTACTGTTTGGTCGGCTGCGTCAATTATCCACCACTTTCGTTCTACGTCTTCTTTTCTTATTGACTTTGTTATTTTTGCTGTTGTTTCCACCGATTTCTCCTTTTTTATAATATTTTAATCAAAAGAATACAAAAATACTTACATTTTTTTTTAAACACAAATATTTTTACAAAATTACATAAATTTTTTTTATTTTATTGCATTTAAATTCAAAAAATTGTAAGTTTAATTTTTTATAATTTTCAGAAAAAAATGGAAATGAAAAATATATTTGCATTTGTTTGTGTTGTTGTTGTAATTTTTCTTGATTTCCAATTATCCTATTCTCTTTCAACTTCAGACTCCTTGTTAATTAATGCAAGCAAAGAAGGAAATCTGGAATTAGTTAAAACAGCAATAAAAAATGGAGCGAATCTTGATATTGTTGATGATATTCAATTAAATGGCTTAATGTATGCCAGTTCAAGAGGTTTTGAAAGTATTGTTGATTTTCTTTTGGATAATGAGGCAAATGTAAACTACATTAATAAGAGAAGTGAAACTGCATTAATTTGGGCTGCCTACAAAGGAAATAAAAATATTGCCTTAAAACTATTGAAAAATGGTGCTAAATATGATAAAGATTTTAAAACAAGTTATAAATTTAATTATTTAATGGTATTTAGTGCCTGTGGTCTTTTAGATTTAGTTAAAGAATTAGTAGAGCAAGGTGCAGATGTCAATGAAATGGATGTAAACGGAGTAACTCCTCTATTATTTGCTGTTAGAAAAATGCAAACTCAAGTTGCAGAATATCTGATTAAAAATGGTGCTTTTTATAACAATAAAATATTTGGTGGTAAAATTCCTTTTCTTTATTCAATTTATCACTATAAATTCTTAGCTTCTTTTATAGTTGACCTGTTGGTTGGTTTCAATGCAAATTATAATTCTTTTGGTAATAATGCTTTCATTAGTGCTGCTTACGAATGTGAAACAAATCAAATGAGAGAAATGCTTGAATATGGTGTCAATATTAATTCTAAATCGCATACTGGCTTTACGGCTCTTATGCTCGTTTTAATTAAACCTTGCAGATATAATATTGCAAAAGAATTAATTGAAAAAGGAGCAGATATAAATATTGAAAATGACTTTGGGGAGAATGCTCTAAATAATGCGATATCTAGAAATAATATAGAAATCATTAAGTTATTATTATCAAAGAATACTGAAGTTGATAAAAAGAATAGAAGTGGAACTACAGCATTAATGGAAGCAGCCCTATTTGGTTTTAATGAAAGTATAGAAGTTTTATTATTGAATAAAGCTGAAATAAATAACCAAGATTTCTCTGGTAATACTCCGCTATTGTATGCGATAAAATCAGAATATCCTAGTTTTTCTACTATTGAGTTATTAATTAATAGTGGTGCTGATATAAATATTGAGAACAAAGAAGGACACACTGCATTGGCATTAGCATATTTAAAAAATCAGAAAGAAATCTATGACTACCTTAAATCCAAAGGTGCAAAAGAGTAAATCCGCTTCGCCTTTCGCCCATATGGAGCAAAAAAAAAGAAGTGAAAGAGAATCAAAAATTAACAATAAATATGAAAGATGTTTTAAAAGCAAATAGTGAATACAACACATTATTATCTGATTTAAAGCAAAAGATAATAAATGCCCAAATCAAAGCTTCCGTTAGAGTTAATTCGGAGCTAATCCTTTTATATTGGGAACTCGGCAAAGCTATAGTAATGAAGCAAAATGAAGCTAATTGGGGAGATGGTTTAATCAAGCAGTTGAGTAAAGATTTAATTGCTGAATTCCCTCATACGAAAGGATTTTCTGAAAGAAATTTAAAGTATATAAGGCAGTGGTTTAAATTTTATAACCAAGACATTCAAATTGGGCAACAAGTTGTTGCCCAAATTCCAAAGGAACTCCAACAGAAGTTTGATACTAAAATTAGGCAACAAGTTGTTGCCCAAAATAAATTAGGATTCATTGACATTTTATCTTTAGTTCCATGGGGACATCACATTCAGATAATATCCACGTGTCAAGACCTGGACTCAGCTTTATTCTATATATTAAGTACTATTGAAAATAGCTGGTCTCGTAGTGTATTAGTTCATCAAATCGAATCAAAACTTTTTGAGAGACAGGGAAAATCAATTAACAATTTTGAAATAACCTTGCCAAAGCCAGAATCAGCCCTTGCAAATGAATTATTAAAAAATCCTTATTCATTCGAGTTCTTAAATTTGACTAAAGAAGTAAAGGAAAACGATTTGCAAAATGCACTTTTGGATAATATTACAAAGTTTTTATTAGAACTTGGCTATGGATTTGCATTTGTCGGCAAACAAAAACTTTTAACTATTGGTGGCTCTGATTTTTACGTTGATTTAGTCTTTTATCATACAAAACTTCATTGCTATTTTATAGTTGAATTGAAAATTGATGAATTTAAACCAGAGTATTCTGGTAAACTTAATTTTTATTTAAACGCATTTAATGGTGAAATAAAATCGCCTAAAGACAGTCCTACAATAGGTTTACTTTTGTGCAGAAAAGCTAATAAATTAATAGCAGAGTATTCTTTGAAAAAAATCAATAATCCCATAGGAATTAGTGAATATATTTTAAATGATGAATTGCCTGAAGAATTGTTCAAAGAATTACCAAGTATTGAAGAAATTGAAAGAGAATTAGAATTAAACATTAATTCATTTAATCTGATAAAATGAAGTAGTATTTAGTAAAAGAAATACTTTATCATTATGAAAAAAATAAAATAAAAGGTCCTAATTATATTGAATTATTGAAAAAGAATAATATTTTAGAAAATGATGTAATTCATCAAATATTTCATAAAAATAGGTTTTTCAATATATTGGATTATATTAAGTCGAACTGTCATAACAAAGTATATTCCTATTTAAATGACGGATACTTGCTTTGGCAGATGGAAAATACTGATAAAATATCAGCAGAAGATAAAATTAAATTTATTAAATTAGAGAATGATAAATCATTAAGAGCGATGACAAGGATGGGAGAATATTTTATCATTGATATAAACACTGGAAAAATTCTTGATACAGGAAGAGGAAAAGGAATGCGTTTATGGTAATATAATTAATTTTATCCATAAAGAGCAAAGGACATAGTAAAAGTATTTTTACATTTTATACTTATCAGATTTAGCAAAGCTTGTCAGGATTTATAATCTCCTCCACAAGTTTAAGAAGTAAGGAGAAAACGAATTAATTAAAAAATTATTAGAACTTTGGTCTTAATTTTGCATTAAATTTGAAAAAAATATTTATAATAAATAAAGAAAAAACATGAAAAAACTCACAAAAACTCAATTAGCAAAAGCAATTTTTGATGCCTCATATTTAAGAGGCAAATTTCTATTACGTTCAGGCGTTATTAGCAACGAATATTTTGATAAATACCAGTTTGAAAGCCAGCCAGAGTTACTTGCAGAAATAGCCGATTGTTTTGCTGATATTATTCCAGGCGGAATTGATGGCTTAGCAGGTTTAGAAATGGGCGGAATTCCACTTGCAACTGCATTGTCGCTCGCAACCGGCTTGCCACTTGTTATGGTTAGAAAAAAAGCAAAGGAATATGGAACAAAGAAAATCGCAGAAGGTTTTGACGTTAAAGGAAAACGCTTATTAATTGTCGAAGATGTGATTACAAGCGGGGGGCAGGTAATCATCAGCACAAATGAACTTCGCGGGGCAGGTGCTATTATTGATGATGCTGTATGTGTAATCGACAGAGAATCAGGTGGCAAAGAAAAACTATTGGAAGCTGGAATCAAGCTTCATTCACTTTTTACAATGACTGAACTAAAAGCAGCGAAATAGCTGTAAGATAATTGTTAATTGTTAATTGTTTTAAGTTTATGGTTTATGGTTTTCGGTTTATGGTTTTCAGTCATTAGTCATTTGTAAAATGAAATACAAAACACAAATGACCAAATACCAATGACTTGACATCCATAAACTAAAAACCATAAACCACATACTTAAAACAATTAACAATTAACAATTAATAATTAATAACTCAACTTTCCTAGTTGAAAAAATGAAGTAAATATAGAGTAGTAGTGCA
>DAIOVK010000130.1:0-4627 GCA_036759045.1 Kapaibacterium sp. (SeqCode)
AAGAAGACTTTTATTTTAAATGGAAATGACATAAGTTTACCCTGTCATTCCGAAACGAAGTGAGGAATCTCACAAGTCATTACTACTACGAAATTTGAGATTCCTCACTTCGTTCAGAATGACAGACAAATGTAAAGATGTCATTGGTAACCCCCTTATAAAGCAAATGCTTCATTTAAATGGAAATGATATCACTATAAGAGGCATTCTGGCGTATGTCAGAATGACACTCTTATCACTTTCGGAAAGTTTCTCGGAGATTTGCGAAAGTTTTTGCTTTCTTACTTTCCGAAAGTTTTGAAGGGTAAAAGCGTAGATTTTTTAATCTTTTAAACTTTTTTATATTTTAATTACTGGAATAGTTATTGATTTTCCATTGGAAATAATTCTTATAAAGTAAGTTCCATTAGATACTTCATTTCCAATCTGATTCATTCCATTCCAGGAGAAAGAATAATTTCCGACTTCCAATCTATCTTTAAAAATAGTATTTATCTTATAGCCAGTCATATCTAAAACAGAAATTTCGTAATAACCAGTATTCTTAACATTAAATTCCAAAGCAATATTTTCTTCAAAAGGATTTGGGAAAACATTTGATAATGAAATGTAATTTTTCAAATCTTCAACAGAATTGAGTGGCATGTTATTTAGAGCCAATGGAGTTGGAGTCATTTTATAAAATAGTCCGGTTCCATTGGGATAACGTCCGAAAGAAATGTCAGCGTCCTGCCCGCCGAAGCTAACCGAATCAAGCAATGAATTCCCGTTTGCATCTTTATCAGTTAATAAAACTACTTCTCCATCGGCAGAAAGTTTAAAATTTGTATGGATACCCGGAGTAGCTTTAGAATTTTCATCAGCCCAAAGTAATAAATAGCCCCCGGCGTTAATGATTGTATTTTCCGGAAACTGCCATTTCTTGGGATTATCAACTTTATCACTTAAATACATACCGGATAAATCAATATTCTCATTTCCCCTGTTGTAAAGCTCGACCCAATCATCATATTCTTCTTGTGGGTCTTTAATTATTGTTTCGTTTGAAGCCATTATTTCATTGATAACTACTGGAAAATCATTTACTTTTTGCGACTGAACCTGATAGAAATATACATCATGCTCAGCACCTTCGGGATTGAAACTCGAAGATTGATAGGAATTATCAGAGCGGGCTTCTATGTAGTATCTTACATAAGTATATGGCGATTGGGCTGGTATTTCTGCAGCGAAAATTCCATCATTTGCAATACAGTCGTTATGATTGCCATCGTCATACATAGTAACTCTATTAAATGTTCCCATCAATTCTGTTCCCCAGTAAAGAATTACCTGACTTATCCCAGTTGAAGAACTAACATTTGCCTGAACTGTAACAGATGAGCTGCTATTCGGAGCTAAATTTTCTCCGTTGCTTGAAATATATTTTACGCTTTTTATTTCAGGCGGAACTGCACTAACAATTTGATTTTTTAGTAAATTAGTTTTTCTGTTTTTAATAAAATTTTTAATTTCAGTTATTGAACTTGTGAATTGATTATCAGAATAAATTTTCTTTGTATCAAGTTTTACTTCAGGAGTTATTAAAGTAATAAATTTATCAATAACAGAATTAGCATATTCTTCATTTAAGCAATTTTTAATAATAGTTCTAAGGTGAGCAGTATATCTTTGTTTCAATTCCGGACTTGCAAATAATTTGTTTATTAAAGGGAATTTAGTATCTGTTTCACGAAAATATGGTGAAAGATTAACTTTTTCAGTAAGAAAGGTTGAATTTCCATCACAATCAATTGGAGTTACTCTGTCTGTTGCTTCATCATAGTAAATAAAATAATCGGAACCGCCTTTATTTACATATCCATCATCATCAGTAAAGACGATTTCATTAGCGATATACCAAAGAGCACGGTCAATATCAAGATAATGCTGAAGTGTATCATATAGCTCATCTTTATCTGAAAGATTAAGATAAATGCAGGCATTTGCCAATTTTTCCCAAGGATTTTCAATATCTGAAGATTTCAAATTATAATATTTAAGATAACTTGAAGTATCCATACCAAGGTAATTCATTGAACAGTAACCTTCGCCAAAAAGGCCACCTGGACCAAAGCCACCAAAACCTCCACCTGTGCCGGCAGCCATTTCAGCACGCCAATTAGCTCCGTCATTATTTAAAAACCATTCTTCATAAAAATCTCCGTTGAGCTGCTGCACATTACTATATACTCCCCAGTTCACATCATTTATAACTAATTTTACAAAATTGACTTTATACAATGGATTATTTATACCTGCAAAATGAGAATAAAGTGCATCTCTTATAAAAGATGGGTCTTCATAGCAGTTATTTAAATTAAGAGTCTTGTACCCCATTAGCTTTAATTCTGAATCCTGATAATCAATGGAAATATTAAAGGATTTCTTTTGAGAATTATATAAAAACATATATGAAGTATAGCCACGAAAATGAACTCCTACACCTTCATAAGTAACACCATCATAAATAAGATTTGCAGGTATATCTGTTTTAGAATTATAGTTATTCGTTAGCAACTGCCACCAGTTCGATTGGCTAAAATTTAAATATATTGTTTTTATTTGAGTAACATCATACAATCCATCAGATTCCTGAGCTGAATTGATTAATCTTAATCCATCTTCAGATACAGCCATATTATCTGGTAAAGATTTTGAAATTAATAAATTAGTTAGAAAAAATGTACTAAACAAAATTATTAAAAAATACCTTTTCATTTTAAACTCTCTTATTTTAAACTAAATTCAATCAATTAACATTAAATTTAATTGAAAGTTACAAAAATATTTAAAATTTTCAAAGAATGTATAATGGATTTCTTGCTGGTGTAGTAATTCGTTAAATAGCTTATAATGTGTCATTTTGTCTCTCTTATAAAACAAATGCTTTATTTAAATGGAGATGACATCGCTTTAAGCGTCATTCTGGCGGATGTCAAAATCTATATTTAATATAGTTTTTAGAGCTCATTAGTATTTTTACAAATAACCAAAAAGTAAGATGGATTCTGGCATCCGCCAGAATTACAGGTAAAGATGTCATTGGCAACCACCAGATAAAGTCCTTCATTTATCTGTGGGAGTAGAATTCACTAAAAAGATTGAATTTTTAGAAATCCTTTTAAAAGCATTTTGGATTTTCTTATTATTTTCATTAAATTATTAAAATAAATTTGTAATTATTTAAATATTTAATATTATGAAAAATGAATCTGATGTAAAACGTTTATTTATAGGTGCATACATTGATAAAAATGTTTTCGTTCAGCATCTTTTCGATTTAAAAAGAAAATTCTATAATTTATGCAGCGGGAAATGGGTGGAAGCTGAAAATATACATTTTACTTTCAAATTCCTTGGCGATACAAAAATTGAATTAATTCCAGAAATATTAAATGCTTTGCAAGATGAGCTAAAATGTTTTGATTCTAAATTAATTTTCGATGGTTTAGGTTGTTTTCCAAAACCTCAAAATCCGAGAGTGCTTTACGTAAATATTAAAAATAATGAAAACATAATGGAAAACATTTTTAACAGTATTGAGAAAAAACTTACTACCTTTAAAATCCCGAAAGAAACAAATCCGTTCAAATCTCATATAACACTTTGCAGATTAAAGAGTTTTAACAATCCTCAATTTAAAGAAGAAGTTGAGAAATACAAATTATTTTATTTTGGAGAAATGAGTAGTTTCAAGGTGCTTTTAATTGAAAGTAAATTAACGCCGAAAGGTCCGATTTATACCGTGATAAAGTAGATACATACAAAAAACTTCATCATTAAAACAAAATAAATAAATTTAATCACTCATTCCCAAGTTGCACTTGGGAATGTAACTTTCACCAAAGCTATGCTTTAACTCTTTATTCATAAAAAAAATGCAAAGCACAGCTTGAAAATAAATCTTCTTTCCCAAGTGTAACTTGGGAAGGAGTTCAACTCCCGACCCCTCGTTGTTTGCTATTTCGCATGCTTGTCATTTCGAACCCCAAGATAAAGCAAGTGCTTCATTATAATAGAGATGACATAAATAAATGCATCATTCTGACAAATGTCAGAATGACAAGTATGCGATGTCGTTGGCAAGCGCAGCGAGAAATCTCACAAGTCATTGCTACCACTAATTTTGAGATTCTTCACTTCGTTCAGAATGACAAGCATGCGAAACAACAAACTACGAGGCATAAGAAGTTCATACTTTGCGAAAGTTTTTTAACTTTCGAAAGTTTTATGAAATAAGCATTAACCTAATAGCCGATATTGTTGAGTTAAAAAAAAGAGCGTTCTAATCAAACGCTCTTTTTGTAATATTCTATATAATTGAAGAATAAATCAAATTAGATTTCTTCTTCGACATCATCTTCTTCTTCGTCATCATCCCAATCTTCTTCTTCGTCATCATCGAAATCTTCTTCGTCCCATTCTTCATCGTCATCATCTTCGTCCCAATCTTCATCGTCATCATCTTCGTCCCAATCTTCATCGTCATCTTCGTCCCAATCTTCATCATCATCTTCGTCCCAATCTTCGTCATCGTCTTCGTCCCAATCTTCATCATCATCTTCGTCCCAATCTTCATCATCGT
>DAIOVK010000130.1:4727-7356 GCA_036759045.1 Kapaibacterium sp. (SeqCode)
CATCGTCTTCGTCCCAATCTTCATCATCATCTTCGTCCCAATCTTCATCATCGTCTTCGTCCCAATCTTCATCATCATCTTCGTCCCAATCTTCATCATCGTCCACTTCTTCTTCATTTTGAAAAAGTTCATCATCTTTGATTGGTCCTTTTTTTGCTAAAGAATAGTCAAAAATGGGTTCCTGAGACAAAAATTTAAAATATTTGTTTTCCTGTTGTTCCTGATTAAGAACTGACATTAAAAACTCTTTTTCAATTAGATTATTCAATAAAATCATATTTTCCTCTATAATAAAAGAATGCAATTACAAATGAATTACAAATTTAATATAATTTTAAATAACAAATAAATGTTTTTTTTTTAAATAATGAAAAAAAATAAAATTATTTATTATTAAAAACTGGAGATTCTTTAACTCTACCAAATCCATCAATTCTTAAAGTTGGAAAATCAGGATGGTCGGTTTTCACAACAATAGAGCAATTATACTGTCCAGTTATTTCTGGTATAACTGTTGAAGATAACTCAATTTCTTCATTAGGTTGAAGAATGAGTTTATTTTTAATGCTAAATTCAATATTTTTTGGCTGCACTTCAGCATCAGAAATAGTAATAGGAATATTGCAATTGTTCTTAAGTTTTAATTTTCCAACAGAACTTTTTCCTACCTGCATATCCTGATATGTAAAATATGGTGTAGGTGTTAATTGTAAGAGAGCAACAACATTTGCTTTTAAATGTATAATCTGAGAAGAATTTGCTGGGTCGTTCGAACCAATTCTTAAAGTTTTGTGAAGATTATTTACATGTCCAGATGTTCTTAAGGTAACATCAATAAAGGTAGATTCACCGGGATTTAAATCACTTTTTCCCAGATTAGTTGAAGTGCAACCACATGATGCTCTAACTTCAGTTATAGTTAAAATCTGGTCACCAATATTTTTTACTTCAATTTTAGTTTTAAGTGGGTCGTTTTTTGAGGATACTACTCCCCAATCGTAAGTATCACCTCCAACTACCTGTATTTTTGGCTGAGCGCTGAGGAAACCAAATGATAAAGCTATTGCTAAACACAAGATTAATGATTTTTTCATTTATTTTACTCCTAAAATGCTTTTATACAAATATTTTCTTTTTATAGACGTTAAATTAATAAAAATAAGTGTAACAGAAAAAAAAATTTTTTTTTAGTTTTGCTTTTGTAATTTTACTTTTTTATTATTATATATTTTAAGATGAATTTTCAGATAATCGAATTAAAAAATACTACTCAAATTCGTGTTCGATACGCCGATACAGACAAAATGGGTTTCGTTTATAATGGTGTTTACTTAACTTTCTTCGAAGTTGGCAGAACAGAACTAATGCGTGCTTTCGGTTTACCCTACATTGAATTTGAGAAAAACGGATATTATCTTCCACTCATTGAATCTAATGTCAAATATATTAGTCCGGCTTATTACGATGATTTGCTTGATATTGAAACAACCTATATTACTGAATATAAACCGATTATAAAATTTGATTATAAAATTCTACGTGGAAATGATATTATTTCTAACGGCTATACTATTCATACATTTATAAATTCACAGACTCATAAACCAGTAAAACCACCGAGTTTTTTCTGGAATAAATTAAATGAAAAATATAAGTAAAATAAATAAAAATTAATATGAAAAAAATAATATTTGCTTTAATTGTAATAGCTCTTTTATTTTCTTTTGAACTAAAAGCTGAAACCTCTCCATACCACAGCTTGCGTTATGCTTCTACAGCAAGGACTGCAGGGCTTGCGGGAGCAGTTGTTGCAATTCCAAATGATGCTGGTACTATCTCCATTAATCCTGCTTCAATTAGCACTGTCAGCGAAAAGCGTTTCTCTGCTTCATTCATAAAACATATTTTAGATATTAATTCCGGCAATGTTGCTTTTATCAAAGAATTTGAAGAAACTGGCACTTTTGCCGGATTTGTTAGCTATACTAGCTATGGTTCTTTCACTCGGGCTGATAAAGATGGAAATCAAACTGGCTCTTTCAATAGCAGTGATTTAAACCTTTCAGTCTGTTATTCAAATGAGTTAGATTCAAATTTCTATTACGGCGTTACAGCAAAATATATTTATATGAATATAGATAAGTATAATTCATCTGCTATCGCTCTTGATGCCGGACTTCTCTATTTAATACCGAATATTAGAACTAATGTTGGTCTGTCTATACTTAATGTCGGTACTCAACTTTCTACTTTCGATGGCACAAAAGATGAACTTCCTCTTGATATTCGCCTTGGGGTAAGCCATTTATTACGCGGACTTCCCTTGCTTATTAATTTTTCTTTGCATCACCTCGCTGATGAAACAGATAATTTCTTCGATAAATTCGCTAACTTTTCAATAGGAGGGGAATTATATCTTGGTAAATATGTTCAGCTTCGCCTGGGCTATGATAACCATATAAGACGGTATTCTGCTCCTTCTAACGAGAAAAAATTAGCTGGGCTTTCTGGAGGATTAGGTTTAAAACTTGATGATTTTAATCTTGATTATTCTATGTCACAAGTCGGAGTAGCTGCAACTCTACATCGCTTCAGCTTGTATTTAGACTTATAAATAATGATAAGTGAT
>DAIOVK010000131.1:0-7334 GCA_036759045.1 Kapaibacterium sp. (SeqCode)
AAATCTCCTTCTATTAAAGAATTAGTTGAAGAAGAAGTAATCATTCCTGAGGGTCCGGGAAGGGAAAGAAGGATAATATTAAAATTTGACGACATACAGAGCTTTTCTTTTCCAAGGTCAAATTCTACTCAGCTTACAGAAGGTATGAAGTTGTATCTTGATAAAATAGCAGACTATTTGAAGCGACATCCTAATGCTAGAATCAGAGTAGTAGGACACTCTGACGACCTTGGCTCTACCGATGAGAACGAAAGAAGAGCAAGAGAAAGAGCAGATAACGTTGTTAATTACTTAGTAAGAAATAAAATCAACAGAAGAAGAATTCTTGATGATTCCAAAGGCGCCAGAGATGCTGCAGTTGCCGGCTTCACCGATGCTGCCCGCCGCTCAAACAGAAGAGTTGAAGTTACTATTATTAGATAGATTCAGCCCTTTCAAATTTTTTGTTTCGCTTCCTATAATTTTACCTGTCATTCTGCTCCCTCGATGAAAGAAGACCTTTTTTTAAATGGAGATGAAATCAGTTTATCCTGTCATTCCTCACTTCGTTACCAATGACATCTTTTTCTAAAACCAATGAAATACAGAACAGCACTAAGAAATCCCCCTTACCCCCCTTTTTCAAAGGGGGGAAATAAAAAGAAAATTCTTCTCCCCCTTTTTCAAAGGGGGGTAGGTGGATTTTGACTTTCTATTTTTCATAAGTCCTTATTTCATATCTATTTAAATGAAGCACTTGCTTTATAAGGGGGTTCGGAATGACATAAGATACTAAGTCTTTTAACGAATTACTACGCTAGTATGACTGGAAAAAACCAAACCAATTGAATTTCTAAAATTTGTTTAAATTTATGTAATTTATGAATATTTTGTTCGTCAATAATTTAAATTATAGGTTAGATTATGAAAACTAAATTATTAATTTTATTTGCAATTATTATATTTACTTCAATTACTCCAAATTGCCTTGCAAAAAAAAATGATTACCCAAACCGCAAGACATTCAAATTGGATTTAGAAATCAACGATACAAATTATTTTCAGGCAGAAATACCGGAATCACCAATTGTTATGGCATCAAATTCAATTCAGCTTTATCCGGGCGAAGAGGTTTATATTGAAGTTGAACTTGACAGTCTAAAAAATATAAAAGATTTAAAATCTGTAAAAAAGAATTTGAATCCTAAAAAGACATTAGTCGTTTCTTTTGAACAAATTGCAAAAAAGCATATTCATGAAAAAATGGTGCTTTCGATTTACAATCCTTTTGATATGGAATTGATTTACAAACCGAGTTTGCTTTTGTTTAAAATCAGCGATTGGTTATTAAAAAAAGATGTTAAAGCACCTAAGAACCAATTATCAGTAGAGATTTTTCCGGAATTATCAGTATCAATAAGTTTAATAGATATGGAATTTAGGGAGTAAAAGAAATAATTTTCGTTCTGTCATTTGTAAGCATAAGTTTTGTATAGTATATTCTTGAAAAAAAAGTGAAGGTCCCAGAGGGTAGTGGCTTAAATGATATTCTTTCTGGATTCCTTACTTCGTTTACCAATGACATCTTAGTTTGTCATTCTGACATACGTCAGAATGACACTTTAATTTTTCTCATCTCCATCTAAATAAAGCACTTGCTTTATCAGGGGGTTCGGAATAACAAGACTGAAAATAACAAATTTCTAAAGTCAGGGTTCTGAATTTCCAAAATAATTATTTAATTAATTTAGGTTTAAAATTATGATTAAAATTGTAAGGAATCATCAGGTTACTAAAGAACTGGCAATTTCTAAAATTGATAATTTCATTAATGATTTGATTTCAAAATCGTTTTCTAACGATGTGAAAATTATTGAACCACGAAAGCAATGGAATGGTGATGTTATGTTATTTTCATTTAAAGTAAAGAAAGGTTTCTTTAGTGCAACAATTGAAGGGATAGTAATAGTAAATGACACCGATGTAATCTTAACCTCTGAATTGCCCGGGATGGTGAAAGCATTGATTTCTGAAGAAAAAATTAAAGATACAATTAATGCCCAATTTAATCTTTTGTTTTAATTAGAATGAAAAAAAGAAATTATAATTCCGCTTTATTATATAAAGTCTAATAAAAAAATTTCACAAAAAAATAGTAGAACATACATTCTTGTTTGTTCTGATTTGTAAATAAATACTGGACTTTATATAATACCTAATGACGAATGATGAACAAATCCCTTTGTCCTGTCTTGAGAAATGAACAAAGTGGATTCTAGAATACCCGGAATGACCTTTGTTATTTATGTCATTTTGCAATATTAATTGTATAATTTCCAACTAAAACACGTTCTATATTGCTGTAATCTTTGATAAAATCAACATTATATTTGTTTGTTTGGAAAATATTAATTAAATCTTGGCTTTGACTGAAACCAATTTCAAGATAAAATCTTCCTTCTTCTTTTAATAAATCAGGAAAATATTTACTGAATAATCTGTAAAATTGTAATCCATCGCTTTCATCTGTCAAAGCAATTTTCGGCTCATAATTTTTTACAGTATCATCTAACTCCAAATATTCAGATTTAGAAATGTAGGGAGGATTGGAAACAATTATGTCGAATTTTTCTTTTGCTTCGATTCCTTTAAAAATATCATATTGAAAGAATTTTGCGTTTTTTGTATTATTTAAGGAGGAATTTTCTTTTGCTAAGGAAATAGCTTCTTTTGAAATATCAATAGCAATGATTTCAGAATTTGGAAGATGCTTTGCAAGAGCAATGGCAATGCATCCGCTCCCAGTTCCAATATCTAAAATTCTGTATTTATTTTCTTTAGAAGTATTTTTTATAACGGAATCAACTAAAATTTCAGTTTCAGGTCTTGGAATCAGCCCGAACTCATTAAGTTTGATTTTACAGCCGAAGAAATTAGTATGACCGATGACATATTGCAATGGATAGCCGTCAGCTCTTTTTAGAACTTTTTGCTTTAAATCAGAAAGTTCATCTTGTTTTAAAGGTC
Source organism: Kapaibacterium sp. (SeqCode) (assembly GCA_036759045.1). Lineage (GTDB taxonomy): Bacteria > Bacteroidota > Ignavibacteria > Kapaibacteriales > UBA2268 > JAAYJM01. The sequence goes on from DAIOVK010000131.1 coordinate 3,007, forward strand.
TGTCGAATTGAAGATAAAGCTCTATTCTTTCGATATTTAGAACAGAGCAGACAAGTAGTTCAATATTGAGTCTGGGCGACTCAATCTTTTTATCTGAAAAAAAAATAGTCCCCCACTGGAGCAAATCAAGTATTGTCCATATTTTTTTATTTTTTAGATTTTGTTCGCTCATAAAAAATTAACAGCCGATTCTCTCTCTGTAATTTTTAGTTAAAAGTGAAAGTAATCCCATTCTGATAAAAAGTCCATGCTTAACCTGGGTCTGAATAAGTACATTAGGATATGCGCTTACATTATAGTCTAACTCAATTCCATAATTAACAGGACCGGGGTGAAGTACGATTAGTCCGGGCTTTTTACTAAATAGGGAATAAGTAAGTCCCATATATTGCGAATATTCCCTTAAAGTAGGGAGGAAGCCGGATTCCATTCTTTCTCTTTGAAGGCGTAGTAAAATAATAGCATCAGCCCATTCAATTGCATCTTCAATCTTATCAATAATCTTGAAATCTGTTTGCTTTTTACTTGGGATAAGAGTACCGGGTCCGCAAATAGCGACTTCAACCCCGAGTTTTTGCAGAACACTGAAATTAGCCCTTGCAACTCTACTGTGAAGAATATCCCCTGTAATACATACTTTCATACCGTTAAGCTTACCGAAATACTGATAAAGCGTAAATGAATCAAGCAGTGCTTGTGTTGGGTGGTCGTGCTTTCCGTCGCCTGCATTAATTACAATACCGCTTGTATTTTGCTGTAAGAAAATCGGCACTCCTGAGCATTGATGCCGAACAATATAGATGTTTACTCCCATAGCTTCGATAGTGCGAAGAGTATCTATGAGAGATTCACCTTTAGACAAGCTGCTGCTTGCAGATTGGAAAGAAAATGTATCGGCTGATAAGCGTTTTGCTGCTAATTCAAATGATAATTTAGTGCGTGTAGATGGCTCAAAGAAAGCTAATGCAACTGTAATACCTTCTAGGTCTTTAAATTTTTTTTCTTTTTTGTAGTTATCTAAAAAGAACTTAGCCCTATCGAAGATAGCATAAATATCGCTTTCGAGCAAATCACTTGATTGCAGCAAACTGTTCAATGAGAATTTTTCATTATTTTCCATACAAAATTATATTTCATCATAAAAATTCTTGCAAAATTAAAAAAAAAAGCCGTTCAATAGAACGGCTTTTTTATTACTTCTTAGCTTTTTTTGCCGGAGCTGCTTTTTTCTTAGCAACAGTCTTGTTTACCATTTCTGAAAGTGTTTTGCCGGGTTTGAATTTTGCAACTTTCTTTGCTGGAATCTTAATTTCTTTGCCATTCTGCGGGTTCTTACCCATTCTTTCTTTTCTTTCATAGACAGAGAAGGTTCCAAAACCAACTAATGTTACGTTCTCACCTTTTTCCAATTCTTTGGAAAGTGCATCAATCACGCTATTGACTGCTTTTTCTGATACAGTCTTCGGAATTCCAGCAGAAGCAGCTACTTCTGATACGAGCTGGGTTTTGTTTAAACTCATAAATACTCCCTAAAAGTGAATTAAAATGTTTAGTTAATCATAACGATTATTATTAGGATTTTGAGAAAAAAAATCAATTTTTCGTTGTATTTATCTACAATTCTTATTACTAAAAATTAAATTAAAAAAAAAATAATTATAAAGCAAATTTTTTTTTACTAAACTGCTTTTTTTTTTAATTATTTATGTTTTTTTTCCCTTTTCTTTGAAAAAAATACTCAAAAGCGGTAATTATTGACAAAATTGTTATAAAAAACATTATCCAATAAGTTAACTCAGAATAAATTAATTTATTCATCAATTCTTTTGTTGAAATACTAAAGAAGCCAGTATTTATTAAAAAAAGTAAAAGTAATATATAAATAATAAATACCATCTGAAAAAAAGTTTTACCTTTTGCATATATACTTGTTTTTATTGTGTGCTTACTTTTAGGGACATAAACTCTGATTAAAGTTGTCCAAATATCGCGTATCATTACGATAATTACCATCCAAAGCGGTATTATGTTCATACAAACAAAACTTATAAATGCTGAACTGGTAAGTACCTTATCAGCAAGTGGGTCTAAAAATTTACCCATATTAGTTACTTCTAAATACTTCCTTGCATACCAGCCATCGAAATAATCTGTTAATGCTGCACCAAGGAAAATAAAGAAAGACAGTTGTATTAATGTGCTATTACCTGATAGTAAAAATATTATGATAATTGGCGATAGCACCACTCTTGACAAGCTAAATATATTCGGTAAAGTAAATTTCATATATTATTTTGGTTGTTGTATGTCGTTTGCTATTTTAATTATTTCTAAAAATACTTCACCTTTTAAAGAAGCACCTCCAATTAAACCACCATTAACATCATCAAGCTCTAAAATAGATTTTGCATTCTTGTCATCAACGCTACCGCCATAAAGAATCAAATTTTCCATAGTATCATTATATAATTCATTTAAAAATTCTTTTATCTGATGATGTGTTTCCTGTATTTGCTCAGGTGTTGCTGCTATTCCTGTTCCTATTGCCCAAACCGGTTCGTAGGCAATTACAATATTTTTTGTTTGTTCTTTGCTAATGTCTTTGAGACCAATGCTCATTTGTTCTTTAAGGACATTAAAAGTATTTCCACTTTGGCGTTCTTCTAAAGTTTCACCAATGCAGAAAATAGGTATAATACCAGTGGACAAACAGGCAATGATTTTTTTATTTATTAATTCATTGCTTTCTTTAAATATCTTTCGTCTTTCGGAATGCCCGATTATTACATAGCTGCAATTAAGTGCTTTGAGCATTTGAAGTGATATTTCACCAGTAAAAGCACCTTTTTCTGCAAAATAGCAATTTTGAGCCCCAAGTTTTATCATACTTCCTTCAAGAACTTCTGCTGCTGCAGTAATGTTTGTAAAAGGCGGACAGACCAATATATCTACAGTGTTTTCTATTTGTTCAATTGAGTTTTTTATGAATAAGCTCAGCTCCTTTGCTTCTTTGGGAGTTGTGTTCATTTTCCAGTTGCCGGCTATTAAAAATTTTTTCATTTACGACTTCCACTTACTTTAAAAATACGATAATTACTTAAGTTTATATCTGATTCAAATCCCCAACCCTTAATATTTTCCTGGGGGGAAGTGATATTTACGAATTCAGTTGAATATAATTTTTGAGTTTTATTGTCCCAGTGCAGAATTGTAGTTTCAAGGCGGGTGTTATTACTGTCTGAAACCACTACAACGTTTCCTTTTGCCAGCATATCTTTTGTATTATCATCAACTTCGGCACTGTCGGATGTTAGCCAGCTTACGCGTTGTTTGGTTTTTTGTGAAAAAAAGTCCGCTTTCACGTTTCCTTCAAGATATGTTTTTTTTCGTTCATTAAAAACCTTTGCTCTATCTGCTTTTAACACTGCTTTAGTATATGATGAATCAACAAAAGACACAGTTATATTTGTGCTGATAATATCCGGCTGAATCATGCCAATATCCTCAATTATCTTCTGCGGTACTGCTTTTTCTTCATTACATGAGATTAAAGAAATTAAAATAATTAAAAATATTAATACTTTAAAATAATTTGTAATAAATATTATTTTCTTCATAGTACTTTGTTAAATAAAATTATTTTTAGAAAGATATACTTTTTAATTATTAAATATAAAGTATTTTTCTGAAATATACAACTGCTCTTTGTTTAACGAACAAATATTTGCAAAAAACTATGTTGGAAACAAATTTTATGGAATTTGTAATATTATTTTCAATACTTTCCATCCTTTATTTAAAAATATTTTTTGAAAAAATAAATAAGAAATTCATTTTTATTTCATTTTATTTATTAAAGTCCAAATACTAAAAACTGAAATTAATCAATAAAAATGAATATAAAAACTTTTTTTTATTATTTTTTAAAATATTTATAAAAATTTAGTAAAAAGGTGGTTGAAGTCTAATTTTATGTTAATTGCTTTATAAAATCAAACAATTCATAACAAGTTGCTTTTACGATTTAATATGTTTATTATCATTGCGACCCTCTAAACAACTGTTATCTGGATTCTTTACTTCGTTATCATTGACTTCTTACTTTTAACTACTAAACCTTCCGAAAGTTTCAAATCTTCGCAAGGTTCTTCGTTAAAATTGAGATTCCCCACTTAGTTCCGGAATGAAGATTTTATTAAGCACTACTAGTGTAGTAATTCAATGAAAAACGGTTATAATTTCTTGTCATTTCGACCCCCCAATAAAGTAAGACCTTTATTTAAATGGAGATGACATAATTCTTATCAAATTTTTGTGTGAAAGAAATT
>DAIOVK010000132.1:0-4305 GCA_036759045.1 Kapaibacterium sp. (SeqCode)
GCTATTTCCAAATCAAATCCTGATGTAATTTATGCTGCTAATTATTCCAATTTAATGGTAACAAAAGATGGAGGAGCAACTTGGACTACGATTTTAAGCTCAAATCAGGCAATTACATATATTGATGTCCATCCTACTAATCCTGATAGAGTGTGGGTTACTCTTTCCGGATATTCTGACGGTAATAAAGTGATGGAATATAACGGAAGTGAATGGACAAACTTGTCAGGTAATCTTCCTAATGTTCCCGTTAATTGCATTGTATATCAACAGGATTCGCCAGATAGAATTTACGTTGGAACTGATATTGGAGTTTTTTATACTGACTACTCTTCAAAAATCTGGGAACAATTCGGCACTGGTTTACCAAATGTAATAGTTAATGAACTCGATATTCATAATGGTGCAAAAAAAATCCGTGCTGCAACATATGGACGTGGTATATGGGAAGCTGATATTATTGAGTGCAATCTTGAACCTTTGACCTTAAAAGTTACCGGCGATCTGGTATTTTGTCAGGGCGATAGTGCAGTAATTGAAGTTGAGCAGGATTATCCAAATTTTGTTTGGAGCAATGGTGAAAAGACGAAAAGAATTGTTGTTAAAGAATCAGGTAGTTATACTGTTACAGCCGAAGATAATTCCGGTTGCAAAGCTAAATCCAGTTCCATTAACGTTGAAGTACATTATATTCCCGAATTAAAAGTTAGTCCTGTTGGTAAGTTTCCAATCTGTATTAGCGAAGAAGCTACTTTAACAGCAAATTTTGGATTTAAATCATATTTATGGAATAATGGCGAAACAACCCGCAGAATAGTTACTTCAACGCCCGGAAAATACTATGTTACCGGAGTTACTTCAGACGACTGTGTTGCTTATTCCGATACTCTTGTAGTCGAAATTATGCCTTATCCTGAAAAACCAGTCATTTCTCAGGAAGGAAACTGGTTGAATTCATCTGAAGCTACTGAATATCAATGGTACAGGAACGATACGCTTATTGAAGGTGCAACCGGATATTCCTATTTAGCTTCGGCAAGTGGAATTTACAAAGTCGAAATCTGGGATGAATACGGTTGTTCCAATTTCTCTGATGATTATAATTTTATTGTGGGAGTGAACGAAGATGGAAATCCTGAATACTTTATTAATGTGCGACCAAATCCAAGTAAAGATATTTTCAATATTAATGCACAATTCATCAAACCTCATAATTTAGATATTTCAATATCAAATATTAATGGCGAAAGAATTTTCTCCGAAACTGTTAAATATGATGGTGGTATTTTTGCCAAACAAGTTGATTTAGGACAATTCCCAAGAGGTACTTATTATTTGCTAATCAATTATGATGGGAATATCTGGAGACAGCAATTAATTAAAGAATAAATTTTCAGTTTTATTCTATAGAATTTCAATCTCTCCTTCAAAAGTAGCACTTGGGAAGGAGAGATTATTAATTAAATAACTTAAAATCAGCTATCAGCTATCAGCTATCAGCTATCAGCTTATGGTTTATGGTTATTAGTAATTGATTTTTGGTCATTGGTCATTAGTCATTGGTATAAGAAAAAAAATAATGACGAATGACAAATGACGAATGGAATGTAAAAACTATTTTTAAGATGGATTCTGACATTCGTCTGAATGATAGTTTAAATTATATCATTTCCGTTTAAATAAAGGTCTTGCTTTATTTGGAGATTATGAATGACAGATAAGATTAAATTATTTCAACTTCATTTAATCCAATACTACTAATCTTCCTGCAGAAACTGGCTCTGATTCGTTATCCAAGTATAATTCTAAATGTTCTCCAATTTTAATTACAGCTCCAACTTTAATTCTGTCATTTTCATTTATATCCGGATATATAACTACTTTTTTACCAGTAACCGCACTCCTTTGCTTATATAAATCAAGCATTTCGTCAATATCATCTTTTAAAATCTGAAAATAATTCTTCTTAATTTTTTCTAAGAGTAGTTTTAATACTATTTCTAAATTACATTCTTTGGAATTTTCCTGATATTTCCTTAAATTCGTTGTATTGCGTACAATCAATGAGTTTTGTAGTTCTGGCGATTGCTCAACATTTAAACCAATTCCAAGAATGATATTTTGAATAAGGTTTGCTTGCATTTGACTCTGGGCAATGCAGCCAGCTACTTTTGCACCATCAATCAAAACATCATTAATCCACTTAGTTTTAGAAAGATTTTCCAGTCCAAATATTTCATCAAGAGCTTCAATTACAGAAACAGAAGAAATAATGTTGAATGAAGTAGATGATGAGTTGCTGATTTCGATATTTGGATTAAAGAATAGTGTTAGATGAAGATTGCCTTCTATAGCTTCCCATTTGCGGTTGTTTTGTCCATGGAATTTTTCGCCTTGATGAGCAATAAGAATTGATGGAAAAGTAAAATCATCATTTTTGCTGGTAAAGTCCTGGATTACATCATACTGAGATTCTTTTGAATATTCAATTATATACATATATTGAAAAAAATTCTCTTCTTCATCTTCTGCTATGTATAATAACTTTTTATCAGTCAATAGTTTTAACAAATTATTAACTGAATCATTAAGCAAATCTGATTTTAAAAGTGAAAAATGAAATTGATTTCCCGCATACAGTTTTGCAATTTCAATATTATCAGTTATTATTTGCATTGAATTTTTGTTTAGTTGTTTAATTTGTTGTTTATTTTGAAGAATCAGGTATAGTATTAAATCGCTACTTGTCATTCCGATATGAAGTAAGGAATCTCACAACTCAATGATACCACGGAATTTGTATATTAAGAATAAAGATATCCTACATCTTAGAGATGTAGGATATCTGGCTAAAAACTTAGCAAAAGATTAATATCTAAACTTTCTTTCCCCCCACAAGGACAACTTGGAAAAGAAAATATTATCTAAACCATCTAAACTTCTTCTAAACATTTATCTATTGCTTCAGCAAGTATATCTACTTCTTTTGTAGTAATAATTAAAGGTGGAACAAGACGTAATACTTTTCCAGAAGCAGCATTGGTTATTACTCTGTGCTTTTCTATTAAGGCATTAACCAATTTAGAAGCATCAAAACTCAGAAGCAAGCCCTGCATAAGCCCTTTGCCACGCACTTCCAATATTTGATTGCTGTATTTCTTTTGTAAATCAGTCAGTTTGCTTTTTAGATAATCGCCAACTTTATTTACATTTTCCAAAACACCGTTTTGCAGTTCAGTAATTGTAGCCAAACCTGCAGCACAAGCAACAGCATTACCACCAAAAGTAGTTCCGTGCATTGTCTTTTCCCACACATTTGCAAGATGTTCGCCGGCTATAATAGCTCCGAGTGGAAGCCCGCCACCCATTGCTTTTGATGAAGTAACAACATCTGGGACAAAATCAAAATGCTGATATGCAAAGTATTTGCCAGTTCTTCCAATGCCAGATTGAATTTCGTCAGCAACAACAAGAAAATTGTATTTCTGCTTCAATTCCTTAACTGCCTTAACAAATTCTTCACTAATGCCGGAAATCCCACCTTCTCCCTGAATACATTCAAAGAAGACAGCAGCAGTGTCTTTTGAAACGTGCTTTTTCAATTCATTTGGATTATTGTATTCAATCACCTTGCAGTTTTCAACAAAAGGACCCATTTTGTCTTTGTAAACGGGTTTATCCATAATTGATAATGCACCAAGCGTTCTGCCGTGGAAGCCACCTGAGAATGCAATAAGTTCATTTTTCCCCAAAGCACTTCCCCAGCGGCGAACGAGTTTAATAGCACCTTCAATTGCTTCAGTTCCGGAATTTGAGAAAAATACGCGGCTAAGTCCGCTGATTTCACATATCTTTTCAGCAAGTAAAATTTGTGGCTCCTGATAAAAGTAATTTGAAAGGTGCATATATTTATGCAGTTGATTTGTAATAGCTTCAAGGATTTTAGGGTGAGCATAGCCCATTGAATTTACTGCAATACCTGCGAGGAAATCCAAATATTTATTTCCGTCACTATCAAAAATATAGCAGCCCTCTGCCTTATCAACTACAATAGGAAAGCGTTTATAGGTTTGAAAAATCGCTTCGTGTTCTTTTTGAATTAGTTCTGTTTTCATAATGATTTACAATAATAATTTACAATACTGAATGAATAACTGTTGTAACCACTCCCCATACCTCAAATTCCATATCCATAGTAATTTCAATGGGTTTGTAATTTGTATTTTCAGGATAAAGAGTTAGTTTATTATTTTTCTTTGAAAGGCGCTTTACTGTCAGTTCGCCATTAAGAGCTGCAATAATAAC
>DAIOVK010000132.1:4405-7325 GCA_036759045.1 Kapaibacterium sp. (SeqCode)
CATTGATTCCATTTACAAAAATACGAATAATTGTTAATTTTACATCTTCATAAGATAAGTGAAAAGAAGAAATACAATATCTTTAAGTTATGGAATTTCTAAAAAAATCTAAAATATTTGATTTATAACATAATTATTTTTAATTTAAATAAATGGTAATGTTATATTTTAAATAACTATTCTTAAAATTACTTCGGTGAAATTATGTTTTTAAAATCTACTTCTTTACAAAGTCAAAAATATTTGCAACTTTGGAAAGTAAATATTTTCTTATTTGCTTTGATATTTTCTTTTAGTTTGATAAAAGCTAATAATATTCAGATAACGCAGCAGCCGTTGCTTCTTAATCCAAACACTGAAGAAAACACTGTGTCAATTAAATTCAATTTAAGCTGGGAAAACTCCTGGCGAGTTAGTGTTGGTCCATCTAACTGGGACGGTGCCTGGGTCTTTGTAAAATACAAAATTTCGGAAGGAGACTGGCAGCAAGCAACTCTTAGCACAGACCCAAGCGATTATTCCATTGAAAATGGAAATGGTGTGGCTGCTACTATTCAGCCAATTTCAACCGGAAAAGGTGTTTTTATTTATCGCTCTGAAAATGGCTTTGGTAATAACAACTGGGAGGGTATTCAGTTGCAGTGGTACTATGGAGCAGACAGTGTTCCCGATAATGCTGAGGTTATTGTCCAGTGCTTTGCTATTGAAATGTGCTATGTTCCTGAAGGAGCTTTTTATGTAGGAAGCGGAGGCGATGAATCTGATCATTTTAAAACATTCGGTAGCAACAATCCTTACCAAATAAGTTCAGAAAATGAAATAAATGTTGGGCAAACAAATGGGTATTTATGGTCTAATAACAATTTTTTTATTGAAACATCTACTATCCCTGTTGCATTTCCTAAGGGCTTTGCTGCATTTTGGTGTATGAAATATGAAATCACTCAGGAGCAATATGCCGACTTTTTGAATACACTTACTGACACTCAAAAAAGCAACAGATACTACGATTATTTTAATCAATACAGACATTATATAAAATTAGTCAATGGTGTTTATGGCTGCGATGGAAATAATAATAACATTTTGAACGAAGCAGATGACGGACAAAATATTGCTTGTAATTTTTTAAGCTGGGCTGATGGAACAGCTTATGCCGACTGGTCTGGAATGCGCCCAATGACCGAGCTTGAATTTGAAAAAGCGTGCCGTGGCACAGTTGCACCAGTTGCAAATGAATATGCCTGGGGAAATACAGAATTAGTTGAGGAAACAGGCATAGCTAACGAAAGAACAGCAACCGAACAAACTACACCTGATAATGCAAACTGTGTTTTTGATTATTATACGGGAGTTCAAGGTCCTGTTCGTGTTGGCAATTTTGCAAGAACGAACAGCACAAGGCAATCTGCCGGAGCATCATATTATGGTATCATGGAGCTTTCCGGAAATCTTAGTGAGCGTCCGGTAACAGTAAGTAACGCAGCAGGTAGGAGTTTCACTGGCTTGCTTGGTGATGGTGCTTTGGATGCGAGCGGCAACGCAAACGAAACAAGTTGGCCTGGAGTTAATGCAGTCGGTTCAGGTTTTCGTGGAGGTGATTGGCTCTACGTTGCTGAATCGTTGCGCATTTCCGATCGCCAAAGTGCTGGAACTGCTGCTAGTGATAGAAGTTACTTCTACGGTTTTCGTTGTGTTGCAGGGGAGTAGAAAAGACTAAAAAGACATAAAGGACTTAAAGGACTTAGAGGACTAAAAAACTAAAACAAAAAAAAATGGGAAAAATAAACCAATACAACGACAACGGCTTTATTCCAAAACACGGGGGCTATCAGAAATTGCTGTCATTTCAGAAAGCAGAGATTGTCTATGATGGCACAGTTTATTTTTGTAGGCGGTTCTTTTCAAAGTTTGACAGAACTGTTGACCAGATGGTTCAAGCAGCTCGTTCAGGTAAACAAAACATAGCAGAAGCGAGCATGGCTTCTGGAACATCAAAATCAACAGAAATAAAACTGACAAACGTTGCAAGGGCATCACTCGAAGAACTTTTGCTAGATTACAGGGATTTTTTGCGGATTAATCATTTTAAAGAATGGGAAAAGGAAAGCCCGTATTACAAAAGGATGACTGAACTAAACAAATCCCCAAATCAAAGTTACGAAACTTACCGCCGTGCCATTGAAAACGAAGACCCTGAAATTTGTGCCAATGCTATGATTGGTTTAATTAAAGTTACAAATTTTTTGCTTGACAGACAATTAAAAAGATTAGAAGAAGATTTCTTAAGAGAAGGCGGTTTTAAGGAAAAAATGACAAACGCCAGATTGAAGGAAAGGAAGAAAGGGACTTAAGGGACTTAAAGGACTTAAAGGACTTAAAAGACTTAAGGGACTTAAAGGACTTAAGGGACTGAAAATTTTATAAGAACTATAATTAATTATGGTATAAAGAAAGAAAGAAAGAATTTTAAAAGGATAAATTATGAAAAAAATATTGCTGTTTTTTTTATTAACGTTTAATACGGTGCTATTTGCACAATATACCGGTGGAATTGCTGATGGATATTCAAAGAGCAATGCACCAGGTTTTTACAGGTTTGATTTAGCTGATTTTATTCCGATACTTCTTATACCTTCGAATAATGAAATTATTAACTCTGAAACTGTAAATTTTTACTGGGTCAAAAGTCCAGTATCTAACGTATCAAGGTTTCAGTTGTCATCTGATTCTTCGTTTACTAACATAATTTTGGATTCATTGTTAGAAAATGAAAATTTATCTGTTTTATTAACCAGTGGTTTTAACAGGTTGTGTTTTTGGCGAGTCCGAGCTTATGACTCAATGAATATAACTCCCTGGTCGGAAGTTAGTAAATTCACTGTTTTAAAGATGTATTCAGGTGGAGCTGCCGATGGCT